>CAZVSL010000547.1:0-4358 GCA_964629935.1 uncultured Calditrichaceae bacterium
CAATCACCGAACCGGTCAATGACCGGGCAATTCTGACCGTCTACAACGTGCTCGGCCAAAAAGTCGTGACGCTGCTCGATGAACCGCTGCCTGCAGGCCAGGTACACTCCATACGCTGGGATGGGACCAACAGCCAGGGGCAAAGAGTTCCGAGCGGCGTCTACTTCTATCGCCTGCGCCTTGGCAATTCAGAGCAAACGATGAAGATGTTCCTGGTGCGATAAGGAAATGTTCCCGGAAGGCTTTACCGGAAAGCGCTGTTCAACGGACTGTCCAAAGTTCATTCCTGGCGGCATTCCCGTGAAAGCCGCAAACTACAACCAGTTGATTTTTCTGGATTTCTGCTGTCGCAGGAATGTCAAATTTGGCACTTGCTTCGACTTTTTTGGCCAGCCTCGACAGACAAGGTGTTTCGTCTCTGGCCGTACGCCCGCCGAGAGCAGTGCCATGCGTCACCGCATCAAGGTCATCTTCTTAACCTCGACGAAATCTCCCGCAGTGATTTTGTAGTAGTAGACCCCGTTTGGCAATCCGCTTGCATCGAAGAGCACCGTGTGGGCGCCGCCGGGCTGTCGTTCCGCGTCGATTACCGTACGGACCACCTGGCCAAGCAAGTTGTGAACCTGCAATGTAACAACTGATTCCTGCGCCAGGTTGTAATCAATCCGGGTCGTCGGGTTGAAGGGATTGGGATAGTTTTGTGACAGGCTGAAGCCGTCAGGCAAAGATTTGCTGTCGGCCACACTTGTAACCAGGGAGGTCACTTCCACAAGATCGAGCAGGAGCGCGGCGCCTTCATTGAACGTGCTGTTCACACGCTCCCGAAACGCGATATAGACGCTGTCTCCGGCAAAACCGCTCAGGGGTATGCTGTACCGCTGCCATTCATTGCTGGACTCATCATTGAAAGTGATCGAAACCAGGGTTGTATCGAAGAACTGCGTGCTGTCATTATCTGTGCGAGAAAGCCGGACTTCGAATATTTCTCTCAGGTCGAAGATATATCTCAGGTAAAAAATCAAAGAATCGCCAACTTCTATGCTGTTGATTCGCGGCGTGATCAACCACTGGTCCGTTTGCTGGTCCGTATTAAACGAACTGTCCGCGTCACCTGTCCACCACCCGGCCATGGCCACGAAATTCTCGCCGCCTTCAGGCGAATCGACCGTACTGCTTGCTACGCCCGGCACATCATTTCCGACCGCAATACGCCGCCAGCCCTGGCCGTCAAAATTTGTTATCTTGCTCCAGCCTTCAGGGGGGAACGGCGGTGTTTCAAAGGATTCTGACGGCAAGAGTCCGAAAATATGGTTCGAGCTGGTTGCTACTTGTGATTGCCCCGGCTGAACGAACATAAGCAAAAACAGAATAATGATACTCACCGATTGTAGCTTCTTCTCCATGCAAACCACTCCGAGTTTATAATAATCAATTACTTAAGTACAGTCATCTTTCGAAAATCAGTGAATTCACCAGCTTCAATCCGATAGTAGTAGATGCCGTTCGGCAACCGTTTTGCATCAAACGTGATTGAATGCGAACCGGCGCGCATAAGCTTATCTTCAACAGGGGTCGCTACTTCCTGACCCAACAGGTTGAAAACGCGTAGGAGCACACGGGAAGCTCTGGCCAGCGTGAAATCAATTTTTGTGGTCGGGTTGAATGGATTGGGATAGTTTTGCGCCAGCGAGAAGCGCATTGGCACTGCACCGTCAGCGACGTCGGTTGCCATTCGCGAAACCACAAAATGGTCCAGCCAAAGGGCGTCCGAATGCTGGCCGCTTGGGCCGCCGTCTACGATGTAATAGTTGACCGCAACAAATATATCCTGACCGGCAAAAGCAGATAGGTCGAACGTATAGCGGTTGTATGTCTCGACCGGCCCATCTACCTTGAATTGGGCTATTTGGTTGGTGAAGCTTTGCAGCAAGCTGTCTGTGGTGGAGACAAATACTCGCAGTGAATCATCGAATTCATTGGCCGGCGCCCCGGCATAGAATGCTAACTCGTCGCCGTTTTCGATTCCTTCTATGCGTGGGCTGACCAACCATTCGTCGATCAGGCCTGAGGCGTTGGCATTCTCGAAGTTGCTAAACCAAAAATTCGAGCCGGCCTGAGGGTCAATAGTGGCGAGCACCTCACCATCGTCATCCTCCAGCACAATCTGCTCCTGATAAGACAGCACCCCCGGATTGCCTCCCGAAGGCGGACTGCCGTCGCGGTTAAAAACCTGCCAACCGGCCGGCGGCTCGGGCGTATCAAATATCTCCTCCCATTTGATGTCACTCTGTCCGAAACAGATGGTCGTCACACAGGAACAGATCACTGTTATCAACAAACCTTTCATTGCCAAATCCTTCAGATTTTTTGAATGTGAATAAGCGTATGGGCAATCAGGTAGTACCTGCCGCAAGTTGCAACAGAACCTCGCTCCGGATTTCATGCCCACCGACAAAGCTCATGACTCTGTGAGAAATACCACTATCGCGCAAGAATAATTCCTGCGCCCGGACTTTGGACTCAGAGATATACGCATCCTGCTCGCCAACCACCAGCAATACTTCGGTCCGGAGGTAAGGCGTCAAATCAAATCCTTCGGCAACATGCTCCGGAGGCATGAGGCCGCCCCACAGGATCAAACGGTCAACATGGCCACTGCCTTGCGACAGCCAACGGCAGGCAGTAGCCGCACCCTGAGAAAAACCCAGCAAAGAGAACGTGATATGGTCGCGTGCAATCCGACTGAACACGTCCCGGTAAACGTCATTCAGATAGCTCACGTAGTCCGAAATCTCAGCAAGTCTGTCTTCACTCGTCATCCAGCTCGCCCCCACACGCCCGGTGGCGCCTTTCAGGTAAAACCGTGAAAGTCCCTCCGGAGCAACCACATAATGCTCGCTGGTGTCGAGCGCTTGAAACTGTTCAAGAAATATGGGAGCCAGGTGGCCGTAGCCGTGGCAGACAAACCACACATGTTCCGGTCTTGATTCTGTCTCGCCAAATTCAAAGTACCGCGCAGTTCTCGAGACTTTCAGAGTTCGCCTTCTCATTTGCTGGCAAATGCTTGTCTCAATCTTCAATTTCGACGCCACGCCAAAAGGCGACATATCCCTTTATGTTTTTCGCCTCTTTCGGCGGTTTGGGATAGGTCCACGCAGCATCTACATTAACCTGGCCTTCAACCTTAAGATGATAGTAATGCGCTGTACCTTTCTTCGGGCTCTCAGTGCGGGTCTGGCTATCTTCAAAGTATTCTCTGTTTATGGAATCCGGAGGGAAGTATGTGTTCCCATCGACGACTTCCACTTTGTCGCTCTCCGCTAAAACCTGACCATTCCAAATCGCCTTCGCCATTTTCTATTTCTCCAATAAGGACTCTGCCGGCTTTTGATGCTTCAATAACCACGCAACATAGCAATTATCCGAAACAAATTCAAGCTATTTGCCTGAGAAGAGCTTAATGCGCTGTTTTTTATATTGATAGTCCGCAACTTTGCAGCGCCTTTTCCGTTAATGAGCTTGAATAGACCAAATATGACTTTAACCGACGTAAATAGAGGAGTATACCGTGATCATCACCTTGTTTTTGGCCGTCGCTGCGATAGCAGCTATTTCTTACGCAGTATATTTGAGGTTGGATGAAGAGCGGCGGCAGGAATTGAGACGGGCGTCTCGCGCCGCCTGGGTAAGAGCCAAATAGCTAAGAGTCGAAAGACAAAGATACGATCAGCTCACGCCAACGCCGGCAACTAAGCCAGCGAATTGGCGTGAGTTTTTTTATGCCGATTGCTGTGTTTTGGCGAGAAAGGCTTGCGCGTGCCAGGACGCACGCATGGGCCGCAACCACTTCCCCTCCCTAAACTCACCGACTGATTGAATGGTATTGTCGAAAACTCTCGTTTCAGGACCGACTTGCTCCGTTTGAACCAGTTTCTTGAATACCCCGCGGTCAACACACCGAATCCGGTTGGCGTCATCCATATAGAAAACGCGCGCTGCGGTATTGACGATGTCCACCCGGAATCGCTGCTCAATCTCTTGCAGGAACCGGACCAGAGCATCAATCGAACAGCCGGAAGCAGCCATGGCCTGTTCATCCACCGCAACCATGATGAACTGGTTGTGTTGCAGGCTCCAGGCGGTTTTAAGCTCACGCTTGTGGGCTGTCCACTCTTGCATAAAGCGGTCCATGTTTTGGCTTAATTCGCTGGCTTCGTGCCCGGTCAACTGGCGTTCGGCGCCGTAGAGCCAGAGGCGGCTGGAGGGTGGTATATCTTCGAACTTGAGAACACTCATTCTTCGCTCCTTACGTCTATATCAGTAACCTAACCCGACTTATTCATAAAAATGCGCTTCGC
>CAZVSL010000548.1:0-4318 GCA_964629935.1 uncultured Calditrichaceae bacterium
CCGCATGAATTTTTGATCAATGTTCGGGTCGAGAAGGCGCGCCAGCTCATAGCCAAAGGCCATCCGCTTGCCGCCACTGCCATGGCAACCGGCTTTTACGACCAGAGCCATCTGACCAAACATTTCAAACGTATCATCGGATTAACCCCGGGTCAGTATCGATAATCAGACAAACGCCCGGGCAAAAGGAAGCCATACAAACATGTCGCGACCAACCTTACTGAGAAGCCCTTTCCATCTTGTAATTATCGTCCTTACTTTGACCAACCTGCGGCCAGCCGCACAGGCCGCAACAACGCCTGACGAGCAGGTCATCATCGTGCCCGAACTCAGCCAGCCGCCGGCGCTGGAACAGTTTCTCAGCATGTCGCCATCAGGAGAAATCGCGAAACGTATGGTCAAAGTCAGCGGCTTTATTCAACAGCGGCCGCGCGACGGCGAGCCTTCATCGCAGAAAACCGAGGTCTATCTCGGCCACGATGCCAGCAATCTCTATGTCGTGTTCGTCGCTTTTGACAGCGAGCCGGAAAAAGTGCGGGGACGCATGGCGCGGCGCGAAAACGTGTTCCGCGATGATATCATCGAGATCATGCTCGATACCTTTAGCGATAAGCGCCGGGCTTACGCCTTTGTGGCCAATCCCCTCGGCGTGCAATGGGATGCGCTCTGGACAGAGGGAAGCGGTTTCGATGAGACCTTCGACACGCTGTGGTACTCCCGCGGCAAGCGCACGCCCCAGGGCTATGTCGTGCGGCTGGCGATTCCATTTAAGAGCCTGCGTTTTCCATCCACGCCTGAGCAGGAGTGGAATTTCATCCTGCTGCGCGAAATCCGTCGCGGCAGCGACGAGCAAGCGTTCTGGCCCCGCGTTTCAAGCCGCATAGAAGGCAGGCTGAACCAGGCGGCCACGCTGAAAATCAAGCAGAGAATCTCACCCGGCCGCAACATGCAGCTTATTCCCTACGCCACCTACCGTACCTTCAGAGTGCTGGAAAACGGTCCGGTCAGCGCCCCGGGCTTCACAACGGACGGCTTTGATCCGGACGCCGGCCTGGATGCCAAGCTTGTGTTCAAGGACAAATATGCGCTGGACATAACAGCCAATCCCGATTTCAACCAGGTGGAATCGGACCAGCCCCAGATCACTGTCAATCAGCGTTTCGAAGTCTTTTTTCCGGAGAAACGGCCATTCTTCCTCGAGAATGCCAATTATTTCGCAACCCCACTCGACCTTGTGTTTACCCGACGCATCGCTGAGCCGCAAGTCGGCGCCAGACTTACGGGCAAATCAGGCCCCTATGCCATCGGCGCTTTGATTAGTGATGATGAGGCTGCGGGCAAGCGCCTGCCGCCTGAGCAGGCAGGACATGGAGACCGAGCTGCCTTCGGCGTGTTCCGAATCAGCCGCGATGTCTTCAGTCAGTCCAATATTGGGTTTCTATATACAGACCGTGAGTTTGCCGGCAGCTACAACCGCGTCGCTGCCGTAGACGGCCGGTTTAAGTTAACCCAAAACTGGACCAGCAGGTGGCAGGGCGTGCGCAGTTGGAGCAAAAGCCCGGTCGGTGAGCATCATTTCAGCGACAACGCCTTCACCGTGCAGCTCGACCGCAGCGGCCGCCGGTTTTTCACGCACTACCACTACCGCGATATAGGCCGAAACTTTTTTACCGAAACCGGTTTCGTGCCGCGCACGGACATGCGCGATCTCCATCTCTCCAATGAATACCAGTTTCGACCAGAGAAAAATTTTCTGATCTCGTGGGGACCGAATTTGTTCCTGCAACGCATCTGGGACCAGAGCGGCGTCCGGCTCGATGAAATAGCTTCGCTCGCCTTTGCTTTTAACTTCACCGGGCAGACGGACATCGAGGTCGAACACACCCTGATAAAGGAACGACTGCGGCCCGCGGATGCCCCCGGCATAGCCGAGGCCATCGATTTTGACCGGCACAATTGGAATTTTGAATTCCAAACCGGTTTCGTGGACGAATTCCGCATCGAAGCAGATCTCGACATTGGTACTCAGATAAACTTTGCGCCCACAATCGGAGAACTGCCGCATATCGCGGATCATCTCTCAGGCGAAATCGAATTCAACTTCTTACCTATGACGCAACTGCGGGTCGACAACAATTTTCTCTTTTTTCAGCTCGATGATCGGCTGACTGGCCAGAACATTCTCAAAAACCGCATCCTGCGCTCACGTTGGAACTGGCAATTTAACCGGCGCCTGTCATTGCGATTGATCGCTCAGTACAACACAACCACTGTCAATCAGGAACTGACATCGCTCACAAATCGAAAGAACTTTAACCTTGATTTCCTTCTCACCTATCTTGTCAACCCCTGGACCGCGTTATATGTGGGCGTGAACAGCAATTATCAGAATCTCGATTTTGTCGAGTCTGGTGGCCGACAAACATTAGTCCGCACCCGCAATCACCTGCTCAATGACGGCCGGCAATTTTTTGTGAAATATTCCTATTTGTTTAGATTGTAGACACGGTAACAGCGATTTAACATTAACGGGGAGAAATAAGACAATTTGTGATTGTGTAAGAAGAAGTAGATGATTCCACCAGGACCCTTTCACCTGCCGCGCCAGGCGAACCTTCTTAAAAAATTAGCCTGAACTATTCATAATTAATCTAAGGATTACACAAACAAATCAATGTTTATTCTGTCACTCCCCGAAAACGGGCTCGGGGCAGGCAGGAGGAGTTTTGTCAGCCTGCTAAGTATTTGTTTGTTAACGAGATTCCTCAGGCTTCTCCGAGTTTTTTTCGGAGAATGACAGTTAGTTTCATGGATTTATGAATAATTCAAGCTTAACTTTTCCCTCGACAAAGTCGCCCACAAATTTTATATTCCCGTATCCAATTCACATCATCTGCGCACAGGATTTTTCAACTTATTGGAGGAGCCATGCTAGTTTCGACCACGCCCAGTTTTGAGGACAAAAAAATCGTGAAATACATCGGACTCGTCAGTGGCGAGGCCATTCTGGGCGCCAACATCTTCAAAGACTTTTTTGCCGGTATCCGGGATATCGTCGGCGGTCGCTCAGCTTCGTACGAGAGAGAGCTGCGCCGCGCCAAAGAGCTCGCTTTGCAAGAGATGATGGAGCAAGCCCGGCAGCACGGCGGCAATGCTGTGGTGGGCGTGGACCTGGACTATGAAACCATCGGCACCGGCTCCGGCAACATGTTGATGGTCAGCGCCAGCGGCACAGCGGTCGTGTGCCAGTGAGAGAAAAGAGTGACACGGACAAGTGGCGCACTCTTATTAGCCACGGATTGACATTGATACAACACGGATTTTGATCCAATCATTTCAAAGTTGACGTTTTGGCATTGAAGTCTGTCCGAACTCAAGTTCCTGAAGCGCTGAACGACATAACTCCTGTATCCTATCAGCATTGTTGATTACAACTTAGCGACTTAAATAACATGTCAAAAAAAATCCGCGTCGGTATACTCTTCGGTGGCAAATCTGCAGAGCACGAAGTGTCATTACAATCTGCAAAGAACATCGTAGATGCCATCGACAAAGAAAAGTACGAAGTGGTCCTGCTTGGCATCGACAAGCAGGGACGCTGGTATCTGAACGAGCGCTCCAACTTTTTGCTCAATGCGGAAAATCCGAAACTCATCAGCCTCAACAAAAGCACCGAAAACGTGGCATTGGTCACCGGCAAGCAGGGCGACCGTGAAATCGTCAGTCTTGCCAGCGACCGGTCTTTTGGCCCGGTGGACGTGGTATTTCCTGTTTTGCACGGACCGTTTGGCGAGGATGGCACCATTCAAGGGTTGCTCAAACTCGTGGAGGTGCCATTTGTGGGAGCGAGTGTGTTAGGCTCCGCAGCAGGCATGGACAAAGATGTCATGAAGAGATTGTTGCGCG
This sequence comes from uncultured Calditrichaceae bacterium, assembly GCA_964629935.1. Classification (GTDB taxonomy): domain Bacteria; phylum Zhuqueibacterota; class Zhuqueibacteria; order Oceanimicrobiales; family Oceanimicrobiaceae; genus CAZVSL01. The sequence goes on from CAZVSL010000548.1 coordinate 3,907, forward strand.
ACGCCGGCATTCCCATCGCTGATTTTCTCGTCTATCGCAGCATTGAGCGCGCAAATATCCGATATGAGCAAGTGCAGGAAAGACTGGGCATGCCGGTGTTTGTCAAGCCCGCCAATCTGGGCTCCTCCGTGGGCATTCACAAGATTGTCACGCCGGAGCAATTCGAGGCTCACATCGATGACGCCTTTCGCTACGATAACAAGATCATTCTCGAGCAAGCTGTCAAAGGACGCGAAATCGAGTGCTCGGTGTTGGGCAACGACAAGCCCATCGCCTCTGTGCCGGGCGAAGTGATTCCACAACATGACTTTTACTCTTACGAAGCCAAATACATCGATGAACAGGGCGCGCTCCTGGAAATGCCGGCCAATTTGCCGCAGGAATCCATCGACGATATTCAGGACCTGGCTAT
>CAZVSL010000549.1:0-4300 GCA_964629935.1 uncultured Calditrichaceae bacterium
TCGCGTTTGCGTGCAATCATGCTGTTGCTGACGAACACAAATTTGCCGTCTTCAGTCTCGATAATGGCGTCGCGGGGAACGACAATGGCATTCGTTACTTCCGATTTTCTGATGCGGACCTTGGCGAACATCTCTGGCTTTAGTTTGCGGCTCTCATTCTGTAGTTTGACCTCAATGGGAAAGGTTCGGCTACTCCGGTCTATGCCTGGCCCGACAAATGTAATCCTGCCCGAAAAGACCTCACCGTGCAGAACATCGAAACTTATTTCTACATGAGACCCGAGTTCGACATCCTGCACAAAGCGTTCGGGTACACCAGCCGCCACCTTAACGACATCCGTTTTCACCACTTTCACAAGCGGTGTGCCTGGCTGTACAAACTCGCCTACTTCCACGAATCGCGAGTCGAAATAGCCTGCTACCGGGCTTTTTATGCGTGTCTTTTGCAACCGTGCGCGCAGGTTGTCGAGCCGCGCCTTGTCACGCTCCAGGCCATACTTATACTCAAGATATTTCTGCTCAGAGATAACCTGGTCTTTGTAGAGATTGGCCTGGCGCTCGAAAGTGGCCTTGCTGAGCTGATATACGGCCCTCGCTTCCTCATAGGATGCCTGCAATATCTCGCTCTTTAATGCTACAATTACTTCCTCCCGGTTCACCCAATCTCCCTTTTCTTTCAGAAATCGCTGCACGACGCCGGCTTCTTCAGCACTGATGGTGGTTGCAACATCAGCGTTGACGGTGCCTGTGACCTCGATGTAATCCACGAATGTTTGGGGCGTGAGGGTCTTTACCTTCACGTCTGTGACCTTCATATCGATACCGTTGCTGCCATTGCCGCCATCCTCCTGCGTGCTGCCACAGCCTGCTGCTGTGAGCGCTATCACGATAAGGGCGACTATGCGATTGCTCCTACTAAGTCCTGCTGCCATAAAGCTACTGCCTCCCGATTGCTTTGTCTAGCTCAGCCAGCGCTATCCTGTAGTCATAGATAGCCTGAACATGGTTGGTTTTTGTTATGTTGAGCGCCAGCAAGGCGTCGGATTGCTCCAATTGCGTGCCGGCGCCCTCATTATAACGGCGTTGCGCCATGAACAAGGCACGCTCTGCCTGCGTGACCGCATGCTCCTGCACTTGAATTCGCTTTTCAGCTTCCTTGACCCTGAGGAAGATCGAGTTCACTTCGATCTTGAGATTCTCCCGGAAACGGTTGATTTCATGCTGCGCGTTGCGGTAGTCTATTTTGGCTTGCTGCACACGAGCCGAAGTGCGAAAACCCTGGAAGATCGGAACCTCCAGACGTACGGCGCCGCTGAGACTCGACTGCAGGCCGTCGCCAAAGTCGAAGGTATTGGATTGCGCAACTTCCTGGTAAGAGCCGCTCAGGAAAAGCTTGGGAAAATGGTCGGAGCGTACGATCCTGATGTTTTCTTTCAAAATTTCAGCCTGGTATTCCAATTGCCTGAGCTCAGGCCGATTCTTCAAGGCTTGGGCCTCGACTTGCTCATAGCTGATATCGTTGCGCTGCTCCTGTGTTAGCTCGGTGACCAGGGTAACAGGTTCGTCGAGCTGCAGGCCGATCAGTTCTTTCAGTCGATTTTTCGAGATACGCAATTGGTTTTCAGCCCGGATGACCTGCGGTTGCAGATTTGAATATTCTACCCACGCGCGCAGGGTGTCAAGCTCTGAAACCTGCCCTTGTTCAAAGAGCTTGCGCGTGTTGCGTAAATTGGCGAGCTGTTGTTCGAGGGACTGCCGGTTGATGGCAAGCAACTGCTCGTTCAGTTTTACTGTGTAATAGGCGCGCTTGACTTGAAAGACGACTTCTGTTTTGACGGCATTGTAACCTGCCGCAGAAAATTCTTTGAAATGACGCGCCGCATTCAACCCTCCGGAGATCTTGCCGGCTTGAAATATCGGCTGCTCGACATTCAGGTTGAAAACATAGGAGTTCCTGGCGCTGAATTTGACTGGTATGAACTCGTTTGGGTCTCCCTGCGGATTGATAATTATTTCGGGTAGAAATGTTACGGGACTTTTGAAGTTGCGCGTATAAATGCCGGAAAAGGAGAGGTTCGGCAAGGCATCTGCCCACGCTTCCCGGATTTGCTGGCCGGCAATTTTGACATCGTTGTTGGCTATCAGGACACTTTCGTTGTTCTCGATAGCCATGTTGACGGCCTGGGCCAAATCGAGCGGTTTGGGTTCATTCTGACTCCGGCCTGTGCTTGCCTGAAACAGAATCAGAACCGCAACTGCGTGCCGAAGCAACATCACTTTCATTTTTGCTCTTATTGTTTTTCTTACCACAAAGCCTGTCATGGGTTAACTCTTTGTTAATATTCCGTTAAAGAGTATCTGTTTGATCAATTCTGCTTCTTCTTTGAGATCGTGCGCCTCCGGTTGCCGGACAGCATGAATTGCTGCGATATGAATCATGCCGTGCAGTGTCTTGGCGAGTTTTGCCGGAGACATTTGTCTGAATTCGCCTCGTTTCACGCCCTCAAAGAACATTTGCTCCATGAATTGGATGATACCCGATTCCTTTTCGCAAAAGGTTTGCATCATCTTCTCATCGAGACTGCGCGTGAGGGTCGCGCGCTCAAATTCAAAAATGCTGAACAATTGGCGATGGCGTTCAAAGAACTCGCAGGCGGCGTCGATATACAGGGCGACACGCTCTCTCGGCGAGGTTGCTGTTGCCACGGCTTGCTGAACGAATTTCTGAAAGCTTCGGATACCGTGTACGATTACACTAACAAACAGCTCTTCTTTGTTCTTGAAATAATTGTAGATAGTGCCTTTACCAATTTCAGCAATCTCGGCAATTTCATCAAGCCGCGCCCGCTCGAACCCCCGATTTGAGAAAACTGCCCGTGCGGCAGCCAGAATTTCATCACGCCGTGCGATCCGTTCCCGCTCTTTGCGCTTTAGTTTGATATCTGGTGAATCAAGCAATGGTATCAACTCCTGACTGATGGGTCATCATTTGACTCTCTGGTCATTATTCCAGCTTATACTGGAGCTCGGGCAAGAAGTTGCACGTTTTTCTGTTATTTTTGTGACCGGAAAAGCTCACAGGTCTGGCCTGAGTGGGCAATAATTCCTGCCGACTAACAGACCACGCCGCCGGAGCATGAGGGCTTGACAGAGTCGTGCTTAGTTCGTACTTTCAAAAAAAAATGGCTGATGTAATTTGCATTATTAAGAAGGTAAGCGAAAGCAACTCATGAAGATCGACAAACAAGAATCGTTTCACGCATTTAATCCATATTGGCTCGAGCATGGTTATGGCTCGCGCATGCAAGTGTTTCACAATTTGCTGCCGTTCAGGATTCGCAACGTGCTGTTGGTTTCGAGCCTCTATGATTTGTTCCTTTTCGAGGAAGATGGCAGGCTCTATGAACTGTTGCGGGAGGAGTATAAGGAGTTAAGTCTGACGCACACGCCTGAGCTGACTCGGGTCTCCAGCGGCAAACAGGCGATCGAGCTGGCAAAGGAAAAACACCGCTTCGAGCTGATCATTTGCACGCTCCATATTGAGGACATGCCGGTGCATAAGTTTGCTGAGAAAGTTAGGGAAGCCGGGCTTGAAATCCCGGTCGTGCTGCTGGCATACGACAACCGCGAACTCTCCGAACTGGTGCTGTATCAGGATATCTCAATATTCGATCAGGTATTTGTCTGGCAGGGCGATTTTCGCATTATCATCGCTATTATCAAGCACCTCGAAGACAAATGCAACGTGCAGCACGACACCGATATGGTAGGCGTGCAATCCATCATCCTGATCGAGGACCGCGTACGGTATTATTCTTCCTTTCTGCCGCTTATCTACGTGGAGCTGTTCAAGCAACAAAGACGGTTGATATCCGAAGGGATCAGCCTGTCACACAAGTTTCTGCGTATGCGTGCACGGCCTAAGATCCTTTTGTGCACCAACTACGAAGACGCCTGGCAATATTTCAAGGAGTACCAGGAACACATTCTTGGCATCATATCGGATATAAATTACAAACGCGAGGGCAAGTACGATCCCGAGGCCGGGCTGAAATTCGCCCACAACGTCAAGCAGCATCAATTTGATATTCCCATTCTCTTGCAGTCGAGCAACCCCGACAATGCGCAAAAAGCGCATGAGGTCGGCGCGTCGTTTGTTTTGAAAGGTTCGCGCACCTTGCACCAGGACCTGCGCAAATTCATGGAGGAGAATTTTGGCTTTGGTGACTTCATTTTTCGAACGGGACAGGGCATTGAGGTGGGCCGGGCAACAGATCTGAAATCCCTCGAGACTCAGCTC
>CAZVSL010000550.1:0-2027 GCA_964629935.1 uncultured Calditrichaceae bacterium
TTGGGACTTCAGGTTCAGCAAGCTGATGCGATGGCGCTTCTTCGAAACGGTGGCGCCGGTATTCGTGCGGCGCTGCCATAAATTTGCTCAATTCGCTTGCACCGTGCCTGACATGCGCTGCGGAACGAAAGCTGTCAAGCTGTGTCAGGAATGAGTCACAGTTTTGCAGCCGCTCATCGGGATGTTTTGTCAGCATTTGAGCACAGATTTGGCTCAGCGGTTCGGGGATGCGTTGCTGCTTGCGCAAATAGGGCAGAGGGTCATCGTTGAGTATGCTTTCAAACAGCTCGTTTGTCGTCTTGCCGGAAAACGGAACCACGCCGGTAAGCATTTCATAAAAAGTTGCGCCGAGAGAGAAGATATCAGAACAATGCTGCAGAGGCCCACCCGAAATATGCTCAGGAGAAAAATAGGCAAGCGTACCTGCTGTGATGTTTTCGGTGTGGCTTTGGGTATTGAGTAATCTTGCCAAACCAAAATCGCTCAGCTTGACCCGGCCCTGGTGTGAGATCAGGATGTTCTCCGGTTTGATATCGCCATGCAGGATGTTTTTGTCATGCGCGGCGCGCAGCCCTTTGGCGGTTTCGGCAAGAACAAAGGTTGCCAGCTCTGGCGGCAGCCCTTTTGTCACTGGCGCCTGAGATTCGGCAAGCTGGATAAGCTGCAACAGGTTGAAGCCATCGATGTATTCGGCGGCGAAATAGCAGGTTCCCGCATGCACGCCGTAGTCGAAAATTGTCACGACATTGGGATGCTGGATCTGAGCGATCAGGCGCGCTTCCTGCTGGAATCGGTCCCGGATTTCAGCGTCATCTGCAAACTCAGATTGCAGGACTTTGACCAGGACCGTGCGGTCAAGATTCTGCTGGTAGCCTTTGTAGACCACGGTGAGAACACCGCGATGCAATTCCGCAAATATGCGAATATCACCAATTTGCGTCAAAGCTGCCATTCTCTTACTTTATAATGTAGCCAGCGCCGCGAAACGCCCAGCAGTTTGGCGGTTTCCGAGATGTTGCCGTTCTGCTCTCTCAGGGTCTGTTCCACGAATTGGCGCTGGGCATCAGCGAGTGTGGTTCCCGGGGCCATGGTTTCTTTCGCGCTGGCTTGGGTCAAGCGCAGGTCCTGCGGGCGAATCACATCTTCCCGGCATAGAATCACCGCGCGCTCGATGGTGTTTTCCAGTTCACGCACATTGCCTGGCCAGGAATGGCGTCGCAGCGCTTCCAGGGCATCATCTGAGAACCCTTTGATCTTGACCTGTCTTTTTGCTGTGTACTTGTCGAGAAAATGGTGCGCCAGCAGCGGTATGTCGGCCCGGCGCTGGCGCAGCGCCGGCATGTCGATGGTGATGGTGTTGAGGCGGTAGAAGAGGTCCTCGCGAAACTGACCGGCTTCGATCAGCTCCGGTAAGGGTTTGTTGGTCGCGGAAATCACGCGCACGTCGACTTTGCGAATCTGGGTTTCGCCGACACGCTTGACCTCGCCTTCCTGGAGCACACGCAGGAGCTTGGATTGGATCTGCAGGCTCAGGTCGCCGACTTCATCCAGGAAGAAGGCGCCGCCGTCGGCTGCTTCGAACAGGCCTTTCTTGTCGGTCACGGCGCCGGTAAAGGCCCCGCGTTTGTGACCGAAGAGTTCGCTTTCCAGCAAGCTGTCCGGCAGTGAGCCACAGAAAAGCGCCATGAATGGCTTGTTCTTGCGCGGGCCGTTGTAGTGGATGGCGCGTGCAACCAGCTCCTTGCCGGTCCCGCTTTCGCCCTGGATGAGTATGGTCGCGTCCGTATCCAACACCTGGGTCATGACCTCGAACACCTCGCGCATGCGCGGACTCTGGCCGATGATTTCCTCAAAGCCGTGCAGCCGCTGCACCTGACTGCGCAGCCTGCGATTCTCTTCGCGCAAAGACTCGTAAAACCGCGCATTTTCGATGGCGATGGCAGCCTGATTGGCAAAGGCCGTCAGAAAGGGCAGATTGGCGCGCGTGAACAAGCCACGCCTGGTCTGGCTGTCAAGATAGATGGCGC
>CAZVSL010000550.1:2037-4300 GCA_964629935.1 uncultured Calditrichaceae bacterium
TGCAACACGATGCTTTTTGCGTCGCGGTAGCGTGGATCTTTCTCGACTTCGTATAAGATAACCGGCTCGCCGCCGGACATCACTTCGTGCACAACGCTGGTGGAGATGCCGGTCAAATCGGCGATCTGCTTGTCCGGGAAATTGAAACTGGACTTTACTTCAAATCCCTGCTCAGACTCGCGGGATTTCAGAAGTACAAAGCCCCGTTCCGCTGCCAGCGTCTGCATGGCTATCTCCAGCACCTTGCGCAAAAGCGGATCGATCTCCTGGATACTATTGATGATGACAGCAATTTCGGACAGAGCCTGCAACGGCTCACTAAGATTTTGGTCGCGATTCGGTTTTGGCTGTATGTTTTCAGGCATAACAGTGCAAGTTTGACATTCACCCTAAAATAAAACAACACAGTAAAAATGCAAAGGAATAACTTGTTCTCTGCAACTGAGTAGGGGCGCTCGTAAATAACTATCGACTTACGTGTAAGCACACGGTTTGAAAAAACGCTCCCAGTGCGAGCGAACAGCCAGGCGGGTTGCCCTTTATGGGGCGCCCGCCTGTGCTTTTGGATAGCGCCCCTCCTGTTCAATAGTGCATTTCCTGCGCAACCTCGTGCAGATAGTGCGCATCTCCTACCACGCTTTTCCTGTAGTTCGATAAAAAACAAGCATCTCTAATCCGGCATAGCGCTTGCGCGCTCTAAGCGCACATTCACCACCGTCTTTCCCAATCTACAGGAGGAACCATGATGCGATCAGCTAAAATTGCGAGCCTGTGGCTCATACTGCTGGCGTTTGTGAGGCTGGCGCACGCAGACGGCCTGCTGCAGAAGCGCAGCGATGGGCAGTTCCTGCGCCTTTCCAGAACACTGGTAGAGGTGGAAGTGTTCGACCAGATTGCGCTGACGACTGTTGTGCATGAATTTATCAATTTCGAGGATGTCGATTCCCTCGATGTGCTGTACCTGTTTCCGCTGCCGGCCAATGCGGCCGTCACCGGACTTGCGGTCTGGCGCGATTCTCTGTATGCGGAGTTTTCCCTGGCTGCAGCGGACTCAGGCGGCGGCAACCAGGATTTGCCGGGCGGCGATGAAAATCCCGAGTTGCTGGATTACCTGCGTCCCAATCCCCTGGTGATTCCGATGGTGCTTACCACCGATACAGTGCGCGTGCGGCTCAGCTATGCCGAGCTGCTGCCATTCGATTTCGGCGCGATCCAATATCGCTATCCGGCGAACAGCGGCAGCTTTGATACCGGCGCCCTCGATGCCTTTGCCATCTTGATGCGCTTTTCCACGCAACGTACGATTATGGCAATCGAAACCCCGGGGTTTGCATCGGGCGTGGATATCCACGGACCATTTTCTGCCACGATCGGTTACGATGCGGCAAATTTCAGCGCCGCGGGAGATTTCATCGTCGATTATCAGTTGGCGCAGGAGGAGGTGGGGTTGTTCACGCTCACCTATAACGATCCGGCAGATACCACAGAAGCCGCCGGCTTTTTCGTCTCGCTGCTGGAGCCCGGCAACATACAGCCGGACGAAATTCTGAACAAACATTTCACCTTCGTGCTCGACCGCTCCGGCTCCATGGGCGGCGGTAAAATCCTTCAGGCCAGGGCCGCTGCCCGCTACAGCGTCGAGCATCTTAATGCGAACGATTTTTTCAACATTATCGATTTTGCCACAAATGTACGGCAGTTCCGCAATGAGGCGGTGCCGGCGACACCGGCGAATATTGCCGACGCCGTGGCGTACATCGAACAGATTCAGGCTACGGGCAGCACCAACATCAATGATGCTTTGCTCGCCGGGCTGTCTCAGACCCTGGCCAGCGAGGTCAATCAGATCATCTTTCTGACCGACGGCCATGCAACTACAGACGTCACTTCGACGACACAGATTCTGGCAAATATACGTGCTGCCAATGTCCATGACGCCAGCATATTCGTGTTTGGCGTTGGCAACAGCGTTGCCAGAGATCTGCTGCAGGCGATGGCCGATGAAAACCATGGCGTCGCAACCTTCATAGCCGAAGGCGAGCCCATCGACGAGGTGATCGTCAACTTTTTTGCCCGCGTCAGCAATCCCGTGCTGGTGGATGTCAGTCTCGATTTCGGCGCGCTCGAAGTCTTCGATGTTTATCCCGTGGCGCTGCCGGACATGTTCGCCGGTTTTCAGCAGGTCATCGCCGGCCGCTATGCCGGCCCGGGCGCTTTCGATATCACTTTAAACGGCAGCGTGGCCAATGCCGACACGGCGCTG
>CAZVSL010000551.1:0-4298 GCA_964629935.1 uncultured Calditrichaceae bacterium
GTTCGCAGCCGGAAAAACTCACTAACTCGACTGAAAATTCCATCATGACGGTGGGCTACTTCCCGCAAGACGAGCGGTTTCTGTACATGAGTGATCAGGGCGGCAACGAGCTGCACCATGTCTATGTGCGCGAAAGAAGTGGTGTGGTCACAGACCTCACGCCCGGCGACCAGCATAAGGCGAGTTTCTACGGTTGGGCCTGGGATGATCAGTCCTTTTACATTGGCACCAATGAACGCGACCAGCGCTACTTTGATGTCTACGAGTATGCCCCGGACGGCTACGAGCGTGAGATGGTCTTCAAGAATGAAGAGGGCTACAATTTTGCAGACGTCTCGCCAGACCGGAAGTATATTCTGCTGTCGAAAACGGAAACCCGAACCGATAGCGATATCTATCTATATCACCTCGAGAGCGGGAAAATGGAGCTGCTGACCGAGCATGAGGGCGAAATTGTGCATTCTCCGCAGACCTTTAGTCCGGACGGCGGGAGCTTTCTGTTCTTAACCGATAAGGATAACGAGTTCAAATATCTGGTCAAACAAGATTTGCAAAGCGGACAGCGCGAGGTTATTGCGCAGCCGGATTGGGATGTTTGGTACGCCTATTACTCCAAAAAAGGCAAGTATTTGATCGTCGGCATCAACAACGATGCCCGCACGGAGCTGCGTGTCTATGATGGCCAGACCTTGCAGCAGATGAATGTGTCTGCGTTTCCAAAGGCAGAGATCAGCGGCGTCACCATTTCCCGCGATGAGAGTCAGATGGCGTTCTATGCCAGCTCGGCAAACATGCCCCGCGATTTGTTTTATTATGATTTCTCCGGCCAACAACCAAAGCAGCTCACGAACTCGCTCAGCGAAAATATCAACCCCAATGATCTGGCGCCCGCAGAAGTAGTGAGATTCAAGTCATTTGACGACGTCGAGATACCCGGCATCCTCTATAAACCCCTTCAGGCGAGCGCTGATAACAAAGTACCTGCTCTGGTGTGGGTGCATGGCGGACCGGGCGGGCAATCGCGCGTCGGCTACAGGGCGCTGATTCAATATCTTGTCAATCATGGTTATGTGGTGTACGCCATCAACAACCGTGGCAGCAGCGGCTACGGCAAGACATTCTTTACCATGGACGACCGCAAACACGGCGAAGGCGACCTTGACGATTGTGTTGCCAGCAAGCAAATGCTCGTCGGAACCGGCTATGTTGACTCCGAGCGTATCGGCATCATCGGAGGCAGTTACGGCGGCTACATGGTTTTGGCAGCACTGGCGTTCCGGCCCGATGAGTTTGCCGTCGGTGTCGACATATTCGGCGTGTCGAATTGGGTGCGCACCCTGCAAAGCATTCCACCGTGGTGGGAGTCCTTCCGCAAAGCGCTCGAAGTGGAGATGGGTGACTTCGATGATGAAGAGTATCTGCGCAGCATTTCGCCGCTTTTCCACGCGGACAAGATCACCAGGCCTTTGATCGTTTTGCAGGGCGCAAACGATCCACGTGTTCTGAAAGTGGAATCCGACGAGATCGTGGAAGCCGTGCGCAATAACGGCGTACCTGTGGAATATATCGTGTTTGAGGATGAGGGCCATGGTTTCATGAAAAAAGAAAACCGGGAGCGCGGCTATAAGGCCATTCTGGATTTTCTGGATAAGCATTTGAAAGGACAGCCGGAAGTGCAAGAGGAGACAATGCCGGCGAGCAGCGGCAGTGGGAGTTGACAATTTTTGTCGTTTTGTGTGGGTCGCTGCCCATCATTTTTGGCTGCCACCGTCTTGGACCCTCCTCTGAGGGCTTTAGAAGCAAATTTTTCAACTCCGTAAAAGCGCTCCTTACGGAGTTGAAAACCTAAAACCTTATTTAAATCTTTTGCTTTTGCACCTTAAGAATATGCTCAGCAGTTATGGCTCAGAGCGGATATAGGTGGAAACCTTTCAGACGAAATAACCACTGCTAATAATGAGTGGAGTACATTTGGCCTTAGACTAGGCAAGATTCTTTACGAGTTCAACCCAGGCACGGAGATAGACAGGCAGTAATCTAATAACTTTCTATGTCATCCTACTCGTAGGTCGGCTCCCCAAACTGAACACCTGCAGGGCAGCAGTGTCGTCTCCGCAGCATTCTAATGAGCTTGTTGAATCGTGTTCGCCAACATCAGGCTCGCCAGAAACTGTTCCCGAAGAGCTGCCGCAGATCGATGCGCCGCAAGCTGCTCTTTGTGACCTTCGTGGAGCCTTTGAGTCTTTGTGGTTTGAACAGCACTGTCTCCCTTCTTCCTAAAAATTCCGCATTTTCAGCCCTTGTTCCGTTCAGATACATAAATCTGGACATGCAAACCGTCCGGATACATGAATCTGGACATGCTAAATGCGAATATTCCAGATTTTGCCCTGTATATTCTTTCGCACCGCGGAATATGCCATGCATTTCCGTCCGTGCATCACTTCTCTGATGAAACGAATCGCAACAATTTCTATAAACATACGCGGCAGCATTATCATGAAGCGAACCAAGATTCTGATAGTCGAGGATGACAAGAACACGCTTAACGGTCTGGTTGAAATTCTTGGACAGGAGGGCTACGACGTGACCGGCGCTGAAAGCGCTGCCGCGGCGCTGCAAATCCTGCACGCCCACAGATTCGAAATCATGTTGACGGATTTGCGTCTGCCGGACATGAACGGCATGGAGTTATATCACAAGGTCAGGCACACCTGCCGTCACATGCAGACGGTGGTGATGACCGCCTACAGCGCCTCACACGAAGCCAGGGAAGCAGCGCAGGCTGATATATTCGAACTTCTCGAAAAGCCGCTCGACCTGGAGCGCTTGTTTCGCACGCTTGAGCTTGCCACGCGAGCGGCGGCACACAGCTCCGCAGCGGTCGCGGTATCGTGCTCGTCCCGAAAGCCACGCCATCAACTGATCTGCAATGCTGTTAACAAGTAACGTTATTGACGTCTCCAGATATTCAAACCAGAAAGGAGGTGAACCGGGTCAAAAGTGACTGGCAACAGAAGTGCGCTCCTCCTGTTGCTTTTGGTTGAGGCGCGTTTGGATGAACTGCCGTCCAAACAAATTAACTAACAAAAAAATAATGAGGAGGTGACTCTATGAAATGCAACACAACATTTGTTGTGCTGACCTTGCTTCTGTGCGCGGCATGGTTTGTGGGTTGTGCTGATGTGTCCTCGACCGGACCGACACCGCCCGAGTTTTTTTCCGAATATCGGTTTTTGAATGCCGATAGCGATCTCGGCGATGTCAATATCTCTCTGGATTTGGGGCCGTCAGTCAGCGGGCTGGAGTTTATGGAAGCGAATCCCCATCAAACCTATCCTTCGGGCAACCGCGTCGGGATTATTCCGAGCACTAATGATACTTTGCGCATCGCCATGACCAGCGATCAGCGGGCTACAGTGATGCTTTTGCCTCAGACAGGCGCCACACGCGAATTCATAAAGCTGATCGAACGCAGGATTTTCGATCCGGCGGCCGTGCAACCGGCGGATGTGACGCTGCCCATCAATGATACCACAGGCGCGCACCTCGCTGATACCACATTTGTGAACGCATCGATTGGCAAACTGCGATTGGTGCAGGGTGTGCCGGACGCCGCGTATGATTTCACCATCACAGGTGCATCAATCCCGCTGTCAGACACAACGTTGATCGAGAATCAGGCGGTTTTGGCCGCTCAGGATTACCGCACGATCGGCCCGTACACCTCGCTGCCTGTTGGTGATTACACAGTCACAGCAGTGGCATCGGATGACACAACCGCAACTGAGGCGGCGTCAACCCAGGTTAGCCTGGCGAGCATGCGCATGACCAGCGTTCTGGTGCAAACCAGTGACGGCGTCGCCTTTGTCAACCTGGAAGACAACTAAGACTCATTATGGTGGTGGTCATCAAATCAGCTCCATTATTAACTAAGGGAGGTAACACAAACATGGTTCGTAAATTATTAACCCTATTCGCCGTGCTCCTTTTTGCTTCGCTGGCCTTCTCCCAAACAGGGAAAATCGCCGGCAAGGTCGTCGACCGCGAAACCGGGGATGCATTGCCGGGCGCCAATGTTGTGCTCGAGGGCACCACACTCGGCGCAGCCACGAATGTCAGCGGCGAATTTGTCATTCTGTCGGTGCCCACAGGTGTCTATTCTCTCAGGGCATCGTTCATTGGCTACCGCGACGTAATCGTCGATAATATCCGGGTGAACTCTGGCCTGACCACCGAGCTTGATTTCGAGTTGCCGAGCGAGGCATTGGAGGTCAGCGAGATCAGCATCGTTGCTG
>CAZVSL010000552.1:0-4287 GCA_964629935.1 uncultured Calditrichaceae bacterium
CCCGGACGGCGCAATCCCGCACGACTTTGACGTTGTCCATGACCAGGATGAGTCCGCCGGGTGCAACTCTGCTACCAGCGCTTACCTCTCTATCTGTGTTAAAGAAAATACCATTGACCCACAAGATGAAAGAAAACTACTCGCTGGCTCCGGACGCCCGCAAAAACAGGTTGATGCCGAGAAGGAAGGGCTCGCCGCTATCCAGGGTGAGGCCCTTTGCACGGAAATGCAGGTTGGCCTTGCGGCCTTCACCGGTCTGTACTAAAGTATATTCGCCGCGCACGCTGAACTCGGCGCTCATGCCGGGCGCAATCGTGGCTGGCAAGCCGGAGATGGTGTCGACGGCGGCTTCGGGCGCCTGAAATCGCGGTCTCGGTGTGGTGTGGCTCAGCACCAGGGTGTCGATTGTCACAGCTTGTGTAGACGTGAAGTCGTTGCTCACCGTGACGCTGAATTCGTACTCACCGGTATCGGCTACGTCCACACAGCGTAAGGCACTGTCCCAAGATAGGGTTGTGCCGGCCGCAATGATCTCAGTACTTTGCTCCTCAGCCTCACATTCTTCCGCCTCGGACGGCTGGCCGAATTTTTTGAAGCCGCCCGTGCTTTCTAAGACAGGATCCAAATTTGTTTCCCCGCAAGCGAACACAAATAATACCGAACCTAAACAGGCGATATTTGAGTAGAGTCTATGCATACCAAAACCACTCCTTTCCTTATTGCATCCTTATTGCAAGGTGCATGTTCGACATGGTTTTTTCGCGATTTGCAAATGTTATTTGCAATGCTCATGCCATCTACTTGCGAACAAGGTATTCACGGACATAAACCGGGCGTCCCTGCCCCGGTTTGGCAAACGCGATCCGGCGGGCCGCAGGTAAACCTACCGTGTAGCTGCGCAAAGCGTTCACAGAGCTGCGCAGAATTTGCACATGAGGCGCCGGCATGTCTTGACGCGTCCAAACCATTCGGAGCAGTGTGCCACCGGAAACCATCGGAATACTGGCCCGCTGATAGATTCAACTCCGCGTTTTGCAGGCTCGATCATCCTTAAGGAGTTTCCGAGCGTTCTTGCACCACGTGTATGGCACTGCGTGCTTGCGAGTGGTTGGTTCTCGCACGCGAACTTATGCGCCACCCTTCGTACACGGCGTAGAATATCCCACTGTGCAAAAAAATATGCAACAAAGCGAAAACGAGGATGGCTGCAGCGGCAGGGTCTAGTCCATGGAGGGCTCGCCACACCATCCCACTAATGAGTAGTACCACAGTGATGATTTGGGGCAGGACGAGTTTCAAGAAATTGCCGCCCCTGGCTTCTTTGGGTGTAGCAACAAAAGGGACTTTGATGCCGAGAAGAGAAGTTAAAAAGGCCAACGTATAAACCGGCCAGCTACCGACTGCTAAAAATAAGCCACCTAAGGGGAAAGCAGGCGAAGGCGGTGCTACACGATAGTTCTTTTCGGCAAAATGAGAAATAGCCATAAAGATGACGACCAGCGGTGTCCAATGTTTTAGGTAATCGACAAAAGAAGCTGTGACAATCTCCGAAGTCTGAAAGAGAGTGAAGATGGTTGCGAATATATGAACAGCGATTGCCGGTCCCGCAAGATAACATGTGAAACGCCAGAGATAACATATATTCTTTTTTAAGCTGAGTTTATTCACCAAACGTGGGTAAATTTTCCAAAGAATGTCCAATAAACCGCGCGCCCATTTGAATTGCTGTTTGAAAAAGGAGACGAGATCGGCTGGTTCCAGACCTTCGGCTAAAACCTCCGGGACGTAGTAAGAGCGCCAACCTTTTGCATGGAGATGCACCGAAGTATTTAAGTCTTCTGCTAACCCGGGTTGATAGCCGCCGACGGATTCCAGGGCTTTGCGACGAAAGACGCAATTGCTGCCAAATGCTTGTACGCAGTCGCACCCAAACAGTCCGAGCATAGGCGGGCCAAAGAAGCCATCATTGCGTTGGGCATCGGCAGCGGCCACAAAGCTCTCTGATTGATTGTAATGACTCAGCATGACCTGAACAAAACCAATTTTGGCATCACGGAAATAGCCCAGACTACGGTCGAGGAAATCGGCTTTGGGCACATGATCAATATCAAAGATGGCTATGAAATCGCCGTCTGAGTGTGACAAAGCAAAGTTTATGTTCCCGGCTTTGTGGTCATTGTTGTTTCCTCGAGTTAAATACCTGGTTCCCAATTTTTCGGACAATTGCCGATATTGTGGATTGTTGCCGTCATCAATCAGATAGGTTTGATGGGGGTAAGTAATCGCCACAGCCGCAGAAAGTGTTCGTTCAACTAACCACAAGGGTTCATCATAAGTTGGAATAAACACATCTGCTTTCAGGCCGGGCTGGGCTTGAAGGGAGTCTGGTCGTTTAATATGCCAATAAATGTACCAGAGGGCAAAAACCTGAAGAAGGGTATAAACCAAAGCCAGAACAAAACATATCAACAGGAATGGATTCTCAATACGTTCCTGCTCAAACCACCACGAGAAGTAAAAGAGTGAACTTACAACTCCGAGGAAGATGAGTAATAGAAGGAGTCGGTTCTTCATTGGACAATTTCACCGTTCCGGTTAAATTATGTGATCTTTGGGCTTAGACTGTCGGCTGTTTTCCACTGGAGAATTTATCCAAACACACTAATCAGACGAGTTTGCCATAACTTTCGAGTGTCTTTGTTTAGATTAATCATCCACCACAAGAATAATCCAACAAGCCCCGAGATGCCCATTTCTGTTGCCAAATCTATCCATCCCCGGGGCACGTGAGTTCTGGCGAGCCAGCATAGAACCAAGCCAAAGGGTATACCCCAGGATAGAGGCATCAATGCAGCTCGCCAAAGAATTTTGGGGGAAAGATCAAAGACTCGCTGCAAAACCTTTGGAAGTGCCCAGGAGTTTACCACCAGAAATCCGATTAGTGTTCCAAGCAGGGGCCCGACTATGCCGATGGTGATAGCGCCAAAAATACTGATAGTAACATTTAAGATTGTAAATGCAACTGCATAAGGATTCCAGTAGCGGATGTGGCCACTGCCGAGAAGCGGCCAGCCCCACAAACTGTAGATTGACCAAAACCAGACGATTATGGTGGTCAAAATCGTGACTGCCGCGCCAGCATAGGCCTCGTTTCCCACCCACTTCGGTACGAAATGGTGATTGTAAGCGGCAATGGGAATTAAGAGAGCTATTGCCACACCGCTTACAGCACTAGTAAGCTCTAAGAGTCTCGCTCGAAATGTCGTCTCTTTTCCTTGTGAATAAAGTTCGAGCAGACCCGCCCAAGTTGCATTGCTCAGACCTTTAAGCTGCGATTGCGCCATAATTGCTAATTGTTGAGTAAGATAAAAAGGAACTACAGCTACTGGCCCTAATATCCAGGCGATGATTATGTTGTCGCTGATGATGCCAATTCGATCTGTAAGGCCATGGATAAATGTTTGCCGGCTTTGTTTCCATATCTCTTTCAATGGACGCTTATAGTTATTTGATATCTCAATTTTACCGTATGAACGAGCTCCATCCTTGGCAAGTATCACCAACGCTGGGATTTGGGCGACAACTGTTGCAAAACTAAGTCCGATTAGCCCCAATCCCGCTTTGGCTGCCACAAGCAAAAAGCTGATGGTCAATATAGTCTGAGTTGTCATCAGCAAATTAATAAAATACTGCCGCTGCTGTGCTTCGGCAAGAGAACGAAAAACCAACAAGGGCGTCAAGAAAACGTAGAGTAAATAGACCATTGCCGCGGCCCGGAGTTCAAAGGAATTTAGAGTCTGTAATGAAATTACATGTGGCAAAACCATCACCAAAATGAAGCCGCCAGCAAGCATGGCGAGGGTTACCCATAGGTAAGCTCTTATTCCTGATGCCAGAAAGCTGCGTACCATACCGGTGTCCCTTTGACCGACTTTGTAAGCTAGACAAGCGATTAGTCCACTTCCGAGACCCAGGTCAAGCAAAATAAGGTACCCCATCCAATCCATTAACACTTTGTACGTTCCGAAGCGTTCTTCACCTAGCCACTCCAATAGCCAAGGTGTTGCAATAAGCCAGCACAACACAGATGTAACGGTAAACACAAAGCCGCTAGCGATTCCCCAAATACTTTTTTGAGTTCGGTTCATCAGAAATAACTATCTTATAACCAAGTCATTCATTCTAAATGTAAGCCCGGCTCATTCCCCAAAAAATGCGCTTTGCCCGGGAGAGTCTCCGCTCAACAACAGCGGAGCTAACTGAAAAATTCATATATCAGGGCACTAT
>CAZVSL010000553.1:0-4273 GCA_964629935.1 uncultured Calditrichaceae bacterium
AACCAGTTTTCGCAGCCGGCCTGCTTATCGCTGGTCTGTCGAAACGTCCGTGTATGTGGCGGCGCAATTCCGAGAACAAGGTGTGGCCGGAACTCTGTATCGTTCCCTCATCGCAACCTTGCGCCTGCTGCGCTATCACAATATTTATGCGGCCATTACGCTGCCAAATGAAGCGAGTATCAAGCTGCACGAAAACCTCGGATTTGAACGCATCGGTATTTTCAAGTCGGCTGGTTATAAATTCGCAAGGTGGCACGATGTCGGTTGGTGGCAGCTTCAACTTGATGACGAATCAGCCGCGCCGGCGCCGCCGCTGCGTCCACATGATCTGATGCAAACGGACACCTGGCGGCAAGCCTTGACACATGGCATCACAGAAGCCTGAGAGATCGGGCCGGAGAAAAACAAGTTGCGAGAGGTGGCCATTTTTCTTAGATTCATCAAAAGATAACAAAAACATCGCTGCATAATAGAGAGCTGCCATGAAGTGGGAAGATATCTGCTCAGACCCGATATTGCAAGACCTACCCTATAAAATCGAACTAAATGAATGGGGGCAAATCGTCATGACCCCGGCGTCAAATAAGCACGGTATATTTCAGGGTGAAATTGTTTATTTGTTGAAGGAAAAGATGGGACGAAAAGGAACAGTGATCTCTGAATGTTCGGTGAAGACAGACAAAGGCATTAAAGTTGCGGATGTGGCCTGGGCGTCGCCGGAATTTCGAAGCAAATATGGCAGTATCACTCCGTTTGAACAGGCGCCCGAGATTTGTATTGAGATTCTCTCCCCCTCAAACTCAGTTGAAGAAATAAGCGAAAAGATGTCTCTGTATTTCGATGCCGGCGCAAAAGAGGTCTGGACGTGTAGTGATGATGGCGACATCAGTTTCTACGCTGAGACCGGTCCGATTGACACGTCTAATATTATTGCTGATTTCCCCAAAGTTGTCCGAATCTAAGTCTTGTCAACCAAACCCTCACGACATCTCTCCGGCAACAATCTTCCAAATCTTGCCGCCATAGTAGACCATGGGGTCGTGTTGCTCGGAAAAAGAGCCATCTTCAATCTCACCGATGAACACCGTGTGGTCGCCGGCGTCGACAGCCTTGACGGTACGGCACTCGAGGTGAGCCAGGCAGCCGTCCAGAATTGGCAAGCCTTGTGGCGTTTTGCGGTAGGTTGCTGCGGCAAATCTCTCTTCGCTGCTGAGCTTTGGGTCCGCGAATTTATAGACCAGATCCGTTTGTTCGTCAGTAAGAATGTTGACGACAAAGAGGTCGCTGTCGGAAAGGTAGCCGTGGCTGCTTGCCTGCTTGTCGATACAGATCAGGATTAAAGGCGGATTTAGCGAGACAGATGAAAACGCATTTACGGTTATGCCGTGAATGCCCTCGTCGCCTTTGAAGGTTACGACGGTCACACCGCTTGCAAAGCGGCTCAAAAGTTGCTTAAACAAGTCTGCACTAATCGGCATCAGTCGTTCTCCTCTCCTCCGGAGGCAAGACAGCAAACTCTCCTGCACCTCATTCTGGGGCTGAGCAAGGTTCGTTGCCGTTTTGCGCTGATTTTGGTTCTATTGAAACAGCGGCGTTACATGATATGCCCGCAAGGCGTATTCCATGACCATGCGGTGCGTATTGAAATACGTTGCGTTCAAAGCGATGGCAGATTTCATGATCTGAATCCAGGCGGTGCGGTCATCGTAGTAGAGCGGAATGATGATATTTTCGAGCTTATCATAAAGGCTCTCCGTATCCTGGGCTTCATCATATTCATCCAGGTTTACTTCTTTTGGTTCGGGTCCGATGGCCCAACCGGTCACGCCTTCGATGCAGCCTTCGATCCACCAGCCATCGAGCACGCTGAAATTGGGCACGCCATTGTGCGCCGCTTTCATGCCACTGGTGCCGGAGGCCTCGCGTGGACGCTGCGGATTGTTGAGCCAGACGTCGACGCCCGAAGTCAGAATGGCGCCCAACCGCATGCCGTAGTTTTCAATATAGGCGATATCGATCTTGCCCTTCAGCTTTTCTGTCGCATCGAAAACGCGTCTTATGAGCGCCTTGCCTTCATTGTCCTGAGGGTGTGCTTTGCCGGCAAATACGATCTGGAGCTTGCCCGCGCCAATATCGACGAGACGTTCGAGATCGGAGAAGATCAGGTCCGCACGCTTATAGGCTGCGGCACGGCGCGCAAAGCCGATGGTCAGCCGGTTCAGGTTCATTGTGACGCCGGTCTCGTCTTCGATCAGACGCATGAGCTTGCCTTTGGCCATCATGTGTGCCTTCCAGACTTCCTCGTTGGGAATCTGCATGACCTGAACCAGATGGGATGGATCGATATCCCAGCCCGGCAAGTACTGGTCGAACATTTTCCGGAAACCGATGGAGGTCCAGCTCGGAGAGTGAATGCCGTTGGTTATATACTGAATTTGTGGCATCTGAAACATGTTGCGCGATACTTCGCCATGCTTTTGTGATACGCCATTGACGAAATGGCTGAGCTTCAAAGAAATCGTAGTCAGGTTGACAGGATTTTCACCCTCCAGAATGTCGCGCAAGTAATCGATGTAAACGGGATTCATCACACGCTTGACCAGTTCAAAATCAAATACATCGTGGCCGGCCGGCACAGGCGTATGCGTGGTAAACACGCAGTTTTTCTTGACCTTTGCTGATGAGCTATAACCACTCTCCCGAATTAATTCCAGCGACAGCAGGCTGGCGTGGCCTTCGTTGAGATGGTATTTTTGAATGTCACGATAACCCAAATCGCGCAGCATACGAATGCCGCCGATACCGAGAATAATCTCCTGGCAGAGACGGACATACTGGTCGCCGCCATAGAGGTGTTTGTTGATTGTGCGGTCCTGCTCGGAATTCTCAGGCACATTGACATCAAGAAAATATACCGGAACCACGTAGCCGTATTTTCCTACCACATCGTATTCCCAGACTCGGACGGTGACGCGCCGATGCTCGATTTGGGTTTCTATGTAATTCGGTAGCGCCGTCAGCCTGAGCTCCGGGTTCCACCGAACCTCCGTCTCTATCTGGTTGCCAGATTCATCCAGGCCCTGATGAAAATAGCCGTATTGTTGTAGGAGAGTTACCCCGACCACAGGAATGCCGAGATCGGCAGCCGAACGCAGGGTGTCGCCTGCGAGCACGCCCAGACCGCCGCTGTAAGAAGGCAGCTCGTCATCCAATGCCACTTCCATGGTGAAATATGCTATTTCCCTCTTCGATTTATCCTGGCTCAGGCGTTGGAATATGTCGCTCGTTGTTCTCATCTATCGTTCCTTTTGGTTCCTTGGTTGACAAACAGCAAATCAGGAATAGCAATTTTTCATGTTGTGTTCAACGATTATCTATCTGTCAGAAGAGGCTTACACAACCTCAACTTAGGTTTCAAATTTGAACTATCAATGTATTATGTTCAATGTCCTGTCTCTTCCAAATTCTATATCGTAAGAATAATACTGAAACTAAATTTCTTTTAGCATAAGACTATAACAAAATCTGAGTAAGATTTCAACGCTGTTACAAAAAGAGCGAGCAATTTTAGCGATTTCAACTTACAATGTCAACAACTAAGCTGATCGACCGGGCCATTTATCAGTTGCATTTTAACACACGTAATTATTTCTTGGATTAGCACTAGTGTTACACCAAATTGGAAGTAATCTGCATGCGCCGACCGTTGCGCACATTTGTCAATTTATCGCGCCAAGTATCATTATTTTATTTTGTCATTGAGGACTATCATGCCTGAAACCAGCCATCGTCCGGCCTGGGTTGAGATCAACCTGGCTCAACTGCGCAGCAATTTTGAGGTGTTTATACATGACAAGCCGGCGAATCTCGGATTTATCAGTGTTGTTAAAGATGAAGCCTATGGCCACGGCATGCTTGAAGTTGCCCGCCCCGGCCTCGAGTTTGGGGCCACGCATCTGGGCGTTGTGACCCTGGACGAGGCTTTGAAACTGCGCACCGGCGGCATCTCTGCGCCGATCCTGGTTTTTGGTGAACGGACTGATGAAGAGCTGCACGCCTGTGTGCGCCACGGCCTGACCTGTTTTGTCAATGATAAGCAGACCGCCAACAGGTTGGCTGAGATCGCACGGCAATCAGGCAACACCGCTCCGGTTCATGTCGAAATCGATACCGGCCTGAGCCGTTATGGTGTGCGCTGGTCCCAAGCCCTAGCTGTGATCGAGCATGTCGCTGACATCGATTCTCTCGAGTTGACCGGTGTCATAGATCGGAA
>CAZVSL010000554.1:0-2300 GCA_964629935.1 uncultured Calditrichaceae bacterium
CTGCTCTTGCCCATGCTGAAGACAGACGCGAGTCTCGCCTCGCTGACGTTGACTGGCCTCGCGCCGCTGGTCATGAAGGAAGTGGTGCTCGGCCTGTTCCTTGGCTTTGGCGCCAAGCTCATGTTTGAAAGCTTTCACTTTGCCGGCAGGTTGATCAGCACACAGATGGGGTTGGGCATGGCCAATCTGGTGGACCCGGACAACGGCACACCCTCATCGCCTATCGGAAATATTTACGGCATGCTTGCTATCATTTTCTTTATGCTGCTGAACGGCCATCACTTCATGATTTCGGCGTTGTACCAAAGCTTCAGGATCGCACCTGTGGCCAGGCTGCAATGGCTCGAACCGGCTGCCGGGCGGCACTTGCTTACCATGTTTAACGACTTGTTTATTGTTGGCATCAAGCTCGCTGCGCCGGCCATGGCAACCTTGTTTCTGCTGGAAGTGTGCATGGGAATTATGGCCAGAATCGTGCCGCAAATGAACATTTTCTTTGTGGGACTGCCCATCCGACTGGCAGTAGGCATGTTTATCATTATCGCTTCGCTGCCGGTCTTCTATCTCTTTTTTTCTTCTTTGCTGAGAGTTTGGGAGCGAGATATAAACAGAATCATGATATATTTTTAGGAGTCTTCGATGGATTTACAAATTCAGGAACTGCAAGCGGAGGTTGTTGGGAAAAAATTGGGACAAAAACTCTACGGCCCAACAGGCAACTTGCTCCTGGGACTTGGCACGCCAATAAGAGAATTCCACTACAGAAAAATACAGGAAGTTGGCTATAAAAGCATCTACGTCCTCAATGGCGACTCCGGCGCGGACCTGAACTCGCAAGCCCACATCGTCTCGGAAAAGTTCAGAGCAAGTGCGCCAATCACGCTCAAGCAGATTTTTCAGCATCTGAGAAGCAAGGATAAAATCCAGGTTTCAAATGCAAAGAGGAATCTCAGCAAATTGGCCGACACACTGATTCGTGAAGTCAATATCAGAATGAACCACGCGCCCAACATTCTCGATTTGAAGCGCGAGCCGGATTACATCTACCAACACGCTATCAATGTAGCTGGCTATGCCATCATGATAGGGCACAGCTTGCAATATCATCAGCTTAAACTCTTCGACCTGGCGCTGGCGGCGTTGCTGGCAGACTTTGGGATGGTCTTCGTAGACAAAAACATTCTAAACAAACCGGGTGAACTAAACCAACATGAAATCGAAGAGGTGCGCAAGCATACTATTCTGGGCTTCAAACATCTGGCCCGCAACTGCTTCATAAAAGGTTTGATCGCAGTTGTCTGCATGCAACATCACGAACGCTGGGATGGCTCAGGATATCCCGAGGGCAAGGTGGGAGATGACATCCACGAGTACTCGCAGATCGTGGCGCTGGCTGACTTCTTCGATGCCTATACCTCCGACCGGCCGTATCGCCGCTTGCATAACATCGACGAAGCACTGTTCGCTATCCGGCAGGAAGATGGCAAAAAATTCTCGCCCAGAATCGTGAAACACTTCTTGCGGTACTTCGAGGCCTAGCGCGCTCCCCCGCTGCGTACAGAGCATTACGAACGATCAGATGAGATATAAAGAGGAGAATTCTGTGAGCGTTGTCATTGAAGAACTATCCCCGCAGGTGGTGGGAAAACGCCTGGGCCAGAATGTATACAACGCCACAGGCCAGCTCCTGCTGCGCAAGGGTGTAGAAATCACGCCTCGCTTCTATGAGTTTTTTGAAAGCAAGGGATATCGCAGCATTTTTCTGCTGGACAACGCGGTAAACGCCGGCGCATCACAGTTTAACTTTGACGCCGACCGGCTGCTTATTGCGGCGCCTCATTTGTTGAAAAACATCTTTCGCGGGTTACGCTCATGCCAAACCACGCGCGCGTCGCAGGCAAAGGTGCAGCTCATTTCCCTGGCTGAATCCTTGCTGGTGCACATCCGGAATACATTGCACCGGCCGCCGCATCTGCTGGAGCTAAAACGGCGAGAGGACTATCTATATCAACATTCCGTGTGCGTCGCCGTCTATGCCATATTCATCGGGCGTAAGCTTAACTTTCAGGACCGTAAATTACTCAGTCTGGCAATCTCAGCGCTGCTGCATGATTTTGGGATGGAGTTTGTGGATGAACGGATCATCAACAAGCAAGAAAAGCTCAACGATAAAGAGTTTGAACACGTGAAAGAGCATACAACCCTGGGCTTCTCACATCTGGTGCGTAACAGTCTGTTTGATGGCGTTTCAACCGTGGCCACGGTCCAGCATCACGAGCGGGTGGACGGCCAGGGCTACC
>CAZVSL010000554.1:2310-4262 GCA_964629935.1 uncultured Calditrichaceae bacterium
AAACCGTCTGCAAGGCGAGGCCATCCATGAATATTCCCGCATCATATCGGTCTCGGATTTCTTCGACGCCTTGACTTCGGACCGCCCGCACCGTCGTTTGCTCGCCATCGAGGATGCACTCGAGCTGATAAAACAACACGAAACCAGCATATTTGACGCCGAGGTAGCGCGTAGCTTCATCGAGGTGTTCGGATAAAACCATCTAAGCCACAAAGAGAACATCACTTCAGGCAATCATGACAGCCAATGGCAGAAGAGTCATTTCAAGAAAAAACAGAAGAGGCGTCGCCACGAAAGCTCGAACAGGCGCGCGAGGATGGCAATGTAGCCAAGAGCGCGGAATTCAACTCTGTGTTCATCTTGCTGTTTGGCGTTATGAGCCTGAGCTTCATTGCGACGCGCATGTTCGAGCATCTGCGCTACGGCTTCAAACTTTTCTATCAGGAAGTTGGGAATCTGACACTTACCATCGCGACTGTGAGCCATTTTGCCGCCATTGGCATCAAAACCATACTAACTCTGGTCGGGCCATTTGCCCTGGTCATCATGATCGTCGGCCTGGCGGTTAACATTTGGCAGGTCGGGTTTCTTTTCACCCTGAAGCCTCTCGCCCCCAAACTTTCCAAAATCAATCCGATTGCGGGATTTGGCAAGTTCTTCAAGTTGAAATCATTCGTCGAGCTGGTCAAAGGCCTGATCAAACTGGTCATCGTTGGCAACATCGCCTACTTCACACTGATGAGCTACCAGCACGATTATCTCAGGTTGATGAATGCAACTGTGGTTGAAATTATCGGCTTCATCTGCACAGTGATGTTCCAGGTAGCCGTACGCGTTCTCGCCGCACTCATGATCCTTGCCATCCTGGACTTGTATTATCAGCGCTGGCAATATCGCAAGGACATGCGCATGAGCAAAGTGGAGGTCAAGGATGAGCAGAAACAGTCCGAGGGTGACCCGCAGGTCAAAAGCCACATCCGCAGCATGCAGATGGCGCGCGCCCGCGACCGCATGATGCAAAAAGTGCCCGAGGCAGACGTGGTCATCACCAACCCGACGCAACTGGCAATCGCGCTCAAATATGACCCGGCTGAGATGGAAGCGCCGATCGTACTGGCCAAAGGGGCGCGACTCATCGCGCAACGCATCAAGGAGACAGCCATCGCCTGCAACATCCCAATTTATGAAAACAAACCACTGGCGCGCTCGCTTTACAAGATGTGCGATACTGGCAAGGCAATTCCCGTGGAGCTGTTTCAGGCCGTTGCTGAGGTGTTTGCTTATGTCTATAAACTTAGAAATCGACAGGTGTGAGGGTGGGATATGGTTCAGAGGTTCAAGGTTCCGGTTTCCGGAGCGGATGGCCGGGTAACATAAAGTGATAATCTGATGGCAGAAGCGCAGACAAGCCGCGGGCAGACGATCTTCCACTTTGTCCAGAATCGAACGGACATTCTTCTGGCGGTCAGTGTCGTGGCGATTTTGATGTTTATGATCATACCGCTGCCCAGTATGTTCCTGGACATATTGCTGGCGATCAACATCACGTGCTCGCTGATGATATTGCTGGTTCCGCTTTATCTGGACCGGCCGCTGGAGTTTTCAGTCTTCCCCGGTGTTCTGTTGCTGGTGACTCTGTTCAGGCTTTCCCTGAACGTGGCTTCGACGCGCTTGATACTGGGCGAGGCCTACGCCGGTGATGTCATCGAGGCTTTCGGCAGCTTTGTGGTTAAAGGGAATTATGTCGTCGGCCTGGTCATCTTCATCATTTTGGTGATCATCAATTTTGTGGTTATCACCAAGGGCGCCGGACGTATTGCCGAGGTCGCAGCCCGTTTTACCCTGGATGCCATGCCCGGCAAACAAATGGCCATCGATGCCGACCTGAACGCCGGCCTGCTGACGGAGGCGGAGGCGCGGCAACGCAGGATGGACATTCGCAGAGAGGCGGA
>CAZVSL010000555.1:0-3152 GCA_964629935.1 uncultured Calditrichaceae bacterium
GAAACTGTGTTTTGATTATTCCTCCTGAGTGGAAGCCGGGGTCTAAGCCCGCAGTGAATTGATGGGACCGCCGCACACGTAAGACGCTTGCGCCACCATCCCTATACCCTGTACCCCGTACCACATGCCGCTCTCCCACAACAAGAAAACTTTCAAAACATGATAGGGTATCGTCCTTTTCACTCGTATACGCTAATGAACGCAGCAAAGCAATGCTTCATGAAGCAAGAGGGCCCATGTGGATTGAAGTCACAGACAGCGTTGCGAAAACGAATGAAACAACACGATAAAAAGAAAGGACGATGAATATGAAGACGATGAAATTCCTGTTTGGACTGGCCGGCATCACTTTGCTGGCTCTTGGACTCGGTTGTGGCGAGATCGATAATGGCGTCAGCTCAGACAGCGACGAGCTGGTCATCAGCTCTGATCTTGACAATGAAGAAACCCTCAGCTTCGAATTGTCAAGCCACGATGCCGCATTACCTAATCTGACAGACGCCGATGCACTCTTTTCCGTGGGCTGGAGCAAGTTCTACAACCCCTTTGAAGAGGAAATTGTGCAGCGCAGCGATGCGTTTGCCGTCGCCCCGGATACATCTTTGGATAGCGCTGTTTTCCGGCCGCATTTCGGCACTGGCCAGGACATGGGCACAGTAACGCTTTCCTATGCCGGCGAATCTCTGGAACTGTTGAAAGTCGAAATGCGTAACGGTAGTGTGTTCTATAATTTTGGCCGTCGACTTCCCGGTAATCCACGTGGCATGTTTCACGGCGATGACGGTGAGGTTAGCGCGGAAATTCCATTTCTCGCCGGCGAAACTTATCGGTTTGATGCCACCGGTACCGAGACCTTCCCCGCTGTATCGGTCTCGCTCACCGCGCCCACGGACGCGCTCGGGATCGTTAGCCCGGAGGATGGCGCCACATTGGCCGGCGGGGATCTTGAAGTTGTCTGGCAGGGCGGCAACACCGGGGAGAAGCTACTGGTAAGCCTCGTTCCCTTGATGAACCGCCGCGCGTTCGAACGTCATGGCGGCCCTGACGGCGGCCCCGGCGGCAGACGCGGCGGCGGCGGTCCTGTTTTTGGTGACAACGGCGGTGGTTTCATGGGACCACGCTTTGGCGAGCGCCACGGCGGCCCCCATGGTCGCGGTCCGGGGCAAAATCCGCACCTGCACCTGCGTTACCTGGTTGAAGACAACACGGGCAGTTTTACCATACCCGCTGATGACGTGCAAACGCTGTTGGCTCTGGAGGGTGTGAACGGCGTGCTGCTGCAGGTATGCCAACTGATCACTGTGGAAACGCAGGATGGCGACAGGACCTATTCGGTGCAAATGCGTGTCAGCGATGCAATAAGATTGGATATCTCTGAATAAACAGGGCAGGACTTAAACCCTGACGGGGCTTCCAAACCCTGTCAGGGTAGTCTTTATTAATCATGGCCACAGAAAAATACAAGACGTTGATCGTCAAACAGTTGCTGGGTGAAATTACTGCTGCGGAGGCGCAGGAGTTGACAGCGTGGCGTGAGGCCTCTGCGGATAACGAGAAAGTCTATGAGGATTTCGCCCGGATTTGGCGCAGCGCCCCGGCCTCCGAGGCCGCTCCTGTTCCCGATCTCGATCAGGAATGGCAACAAGTAGCCCGGAAGCTGGACTTTAAAACGCAGACAGGCGCTTGGGTTGTGAGAATGCGACAAAGGCAGCAAAGCGTGTCAGATTCTTGGTTCCGCCAGAGCCGTTACTGGGCCGCGGCAGCAGCCATATTTCTGGTTCTTGTTGCTGGCTCACTTCTCTTCCGGCAATTGCGCACGCCCGGCCTGACAACCGTAGCCGCTGCAGCCGGTGAGCAGCAACAGGTTGAGCTGCCGGATGGTACGATGGTCAAGCTAAATTCTGTGAGCCAGATCGCTCTTGCGCCGGATCTGTCCGGCGCGGAGCGCCTTGTGCGCCTCGAGGGCGAGGCATTTTTCGAGGTAGCCAGGGACGGGCGGCCTTTTCTGGTGCAAACACAAAACGCTCAGGTGCAGGTGCTGGGCACGGCGTTCAACGTGCGGGCGCGCGGGCAGGAAACACAAGTCGTGGTGCGGGAAGGGCGTGTCGCGTTGACGCCACGGACTGCCACGCAACAAATCGAGCTGAGCGCGAACCAAATGGCTGTCTGTCAGCAAAACCGGATTTCGCAGCCGCCCGTCGCAGTCGATGCAGAGCAGGAGCTTGGCTGGCTGCGGGGCAAGCTGGTGTTTAGCAAAACGCCTCTGGCCGAAGTTGTGGCTGAGCTGCAGCGGCGCTACGACGCCCGTATTGCCATCGCCGACCGCGATCTCCGCCAGGAAACACTCACCGCCACTTTTGCGCAAAAGCCTCTGCCGGAAGTGCTGGCATCTATCTCTCTGGCCATGAATTTGCAGGTTACCGGCGCTGAGGCTGCCTACACCCTGTCAAAGAAAAGATAGCTTCGGATGCGGTATACCTTTCCCTTTCTGCTGCTCGCCATGGTCTGTGCGGCAGAATTATTCGCCGGTGCAAACGACATCGGTACGGTCACCCTGCACCGGCAGCAGATTCGGCTGAGCGAAGCACTACAGCAAGTCTCGCAGCAAACCGGTCTGCACCTGGTTTACCCGGATGCGATCGTGGACAGCCTTTTCGTCAGTTGCAATTTTGATGAGTTGACAGCAGAACAGGCCATCAAGCGCCTGTTGCGCAAAACCTCGATCTCCTACCGCAGAAAAGGCCCGGCAGAAATTGTCATTTTCCTGAAACGCCAACCACTGACCATCGATCTCACCGGCAGCGTATATGATGCGGAAACAAAAGAAAAGCTGCCGTATGCAAATATTTCCCTGAAAGGCAGTGGACGCGGTACGTCAACGGACCTGCAGGGCGGTTTTCTGTTGCCCGCGGCGCCGTTTCAAACCTGCACATTGAAAGTTACTTATATCGGCTACGCCAGTCGGGAGGTGGTCATCGACAGAGCCCATCTCACGGCTCATGTGGATGTTGATTTGGTGCAGCGCAGCATTCTCGGCGAAACCGTCACCGTTGTTCCACACGATTGGCAGCTCATCGCTCCCGGCGATGAAGCCGGAGTCATTGCCGTGGCGCCAGAAAATATGTCTCTGCTGCCAGGCATCGGCGACCAGG
>CAZVSL010000555.1:3162-3735 GCA_964629935.1 uncultured Calditrichaceae bacterium
GGGTGTGAGCAGCACTCAGGGCGCAGCAGAGTTGTCGATCCGCGGCGGTACGCCTTCACAGAATTTAGTGTTGTTCGATGGCATGACGCTCTACCACCTGGACCACTCTTTTGGCTTCTTTAGCGCATTCAACGCCGATGCCATCAAAGATGTGCGTATCTACAAGAGCGGTATGCCGGCGAAATATGGCGGCCGGCTTTCCGGAGTCACCGAGATCACAACGCGCGCAGGCAACACCGAGCAGCCACGATTACAGATCGGCGCCAACTTGCTTAATGCCCATTCCGTTCTGGAAGCGCCTATTGCCGGCGCCGGCGCTTTGCTTCTCTCACTGCGCCGCTCCTATTCGAGCTACATCATAGACGAGCTGTATGAGCGCAATTTCACTGCCTTCACCAGCTCCATACCCCGGCGGCAGGCTGTAGGCAACAATCCCTTACCGCAACTACCGCAACAGGGTATGCTTGCTGCGGAGCCCGATATCTCCTTCTATGATGTCATTGCAAAAGCCAGCGTGACCACGGGTGAGCGGGACAGAGTTTCGCTAAGCCTGTACGCAAGTCAGGATGATTT
>CAZVSL010000555.1:3745-4258 GCA_964629935.1 uncultured Calditrichaceae bacterium
CAACGCTTTGAGTCGCGGGCACAAACCATCCGTCGGCAGCGCCAGCCGCACGATAGATCAGCCAGCACCTTTGTACGACAGGAGCAAGCCGAGTGGGGAAACCGGGGCGCCAGTGTTAGCTGGTTCAGGCAGTGGCGTGAACGTTGGCAGACCACAGCAATGGCTGCATATTCCAGATTTTCCAGTGAGCAGACATTCTTCGAAAACGCGCCTGCGTTTGCACCGGACCCGCGCTTTCGTGGCCAGATGCCGGCCTCCGGTTCGGCGCAGGACTCCGTAGTCTTCGAAATCAGCTCCGACAATACCATTAGAGACGCTACGTTCCGCCTGGACAATACGCTGCGGCCACACGCGGCTCATAAACTGGAGTTTGGCTCATGGATTTCACATACGCGCATCGGCTACAGCACCAGCGGCTTGCATATTATCGATAACCTGCAGCAGGAGGCGCAGGCAACGCAGGCGTCGTTTTATATCCAGGATAACTGGTATCCCAATGCTGCGTTGCTGCTG
>CAZVSL010000556.1:0-4221 GCA_964629935.1 uncultured Calditrichaceae bacterium
CGCAGAAGATTCCCGCTTACAATCCGCGGGAATGACCCTGTTGGGACGTTTTCGGTCAGACACTAACTAAGACCTCGCTTAATCTTGTGGCAAGGCCTATCCATACTAAAATGATTAGCAGATGTCAACAAAGTTAACACCATTTAGTTGTTAGAATTAAACCCATAGGTAATCGAAGACCAGGCGCTCACCGTTTGGTTGTTTTCCCTGGCCGGAAAAAATCGACTACCATAGGCGGCCTCGACAGCAGCCTGTGCACATTTCTCACTCTGAGTCGTATTGTCAATGACAACAACTTCGACGACCTTTCCTTTCTTATCTATGTGTACACTCAGCCTTACCGTGCCCTTAATTCCCTTCTTAAACTCTTCTTCCGGCATTTCCGGGGCAGTCAGGTTGATCAGCTTTGGCGGTATGACCCTGAGACCGCTCATCTCCGGAAGGCCGTCGGTCAAATCGTAGACATTGGTATATTTCAGCGTTGTTTCCTCAATAGTTGCATCTTCCGGAACGGCTTCGTTGTCTGAAGGTATCGGCACTTTTGGCTTTGGCGGCGGCGGGGTCTTGCGTTGTTGGCGGGTTACGGGGATGTTCTCAACATCAATAACGATCTTAGGGGCTTCGGTTTCGCCCTCTGTCAATACATCTAACCGCGGGGAAAGCAACGCGATCAGGTTGAAAAGAACCAACGTAACGACAAGCGTTTTCTTGACATTCTGTCGATAATTGCCATGCTCATCAGCAGCAGTTTTGTGAAATTCGTACTGCACACAGTCCTCTGTAATACTTTCTCATGAGCTAAATCTTCTCGATTGCATTATTACTGATCCACCCCACCTTACCATCAGCCAATCGTATCTTAACCCAATCCATCGAATGGTCACGTATTTCAACTTTCACACCCTCATGCAGAGTAAAGACCTCCGTTCCTGTTTCGCCCGGTGCGCTCCTGACGTCCGCTTTGTCAACAAGCACAATGGCCTCTTCTATCGTCTCAATTGCAACAATTCTTGATGCGAAAAGGCCTGCGACCAGGCACAAAGCCGTCGCACTGACCACGAGACCTGTAAAGACCACCCGATTCCTTCTCAAAGAAGGTCGCAAGACACGGGCAATGACAATTGCTATTGCGACAAGGTAAATGCTCACGGTTGCATATCCCAGAGCTCTTACACCAAGTGAGTCGCCTACTTTTGCAATCCAGTGAGTGAGAAAAAAAGCCGGCAGTTTCTCGATGCGGTCTGCCGTCGCCATATTTGCAAATTCAAGATTGAACCTAATGTCTTCATTTTCCGGATTTAATCTCTTAGCACGCTCATAATTCAGAATTGCGCGGCCGATGTTGCCCAGTTTGTAGTACGCGTTTCCTATATTATAATAAACTTCCCAACTCTCTAAGCCCTGAATTAGTATCTTCTCATATTCAGCAATGGCGCGCTGATACTGACCTTCTTGATAGTACTCATTACCTTTAACGAAGAATGCGTCGGCGTTGTTCGCAGATGCACCGGAAAAGAATGCGCAAACAAGTAAAAAGCCAGCTATACTGCCCTGCACTCTCTTTCTCATATTACCTTTTCCAGCGAAATAATCGCTGTCTTTGCTCTGTTGAAGAATACTTTCATTTCGTTCTCATCCGCCTCGCTTGGCGCAAATCGTTGAAAATCAGACGTTTCCAAACAGCTCAGGTATTCCTTGACGATCGTCTCATCAATACCGCGCTCGCGCAGCATGGCATCGACTTGTTCGGTTATCAATCCTGCTGCTGAGACATTCAGTTTATCTCCTACAAATCCCATCAAAGCCTTGGCAACTTCTGCATAGAATTGCTTTTGGTTTCCTTTGCTGAGTTCAGCGTTGGCTTGCTTAAGACGCCTGAGCGCCATCTGGTTTGCTTTGCGGCTGCGAGCGTAAGCGACATTAGAGCTTAGCTTGTCTTGATGCCTGCGGTATGCTACAGCGCCTGCAAGCACAAATAATGGTACGCCGAGCGCCAGATAGAATAGTAAACCCTTGTAAAATACATCATCCATTCGGGTAAATTCCGGCAGCCGCATCTGGATGTACCGAATATCCTGACCGATAAACTTGACATCTTCCTTGGTTGTAACTATCGGGCCGCCAGCAGCAAAAGTGCCTTCGCCTCTGTCTACTTTCAGTTCTATACTGCGTGTCGACACCGTCTTGTATCGTCTTGCAGACAGATCAAAGAACGAGAAAGTCACCGGTTTGATGTTTTGCTTCCCCGGAAAACGTGGAATCAGAACGTATTCAAATGTCTTTGAACCGGAGATTCTTTCTCCTTCGCGCTCAATATTCTCGCTGATCTTTGGATCATAAACCTCGAAATCTTGGGGAAAAGACACGTCCGGCTGCGGAATAATCTCCATGTTACCTGTACCAGCGACGGTGATGCTGAGGGTAATGGCTTCATTGGTTTTAGCCTCATTCTTATCGACCGTCGCTTCTATGGTAAAGTCACCCACTGCACCGCTAAAGTTGGCCGGCCTGCCGCTTTGCGGCAGTGGTTTTACATCGATGTTAAGTGCATTGGATACAACACGCTGCCGCACCGTGCGTCCCAAACCGAAGAATGGGTCGTCGAAAAAGCTGTCAAACAGGTCGCGGCGTCTGCTACGCTGGCGCGGCAACTGCACTTCACACTCGATGATAAGGGGATCGAGTTTTTTTTCACCCGGTCCCTGCGGAAAGAGTGCGACCCTCTTGATTTCCGCGACCTGGTATTGCCGGCCATTAATCACTTCCGTGTAAAGCCGCGGTCGGCTTGGGATATCAAAATCCTCGGTCCAGAAACCGACGGTATTAGGCAATTGCGCGATGCCATAATTGGTAACCTGTACCGCTGTATATATCTTGTAAGAAACAACCACTGGTTCGTTTTGATAAACCTGATGTTTGTTGGCCTCAGCTCTTAAAAACAGAACCTCAGATAAATCGGCTTGATCAGAGCCGTTGGAGCGATTTGTGTTGGGCGACGCTTGTCTACCGGGCTGAGACGGCGCCGATTGTGCTTTCACCACTTCAATTTCTATGGGTTGGCTGGAGAAAGTTTTGCCTTTGTAGGACAAACTTATTGCCGGAATGGTAAACTTGCCTTCTTTTGTTGCGATATAATGGTGCGTATACGTTACAGACACAGACATCCGGCCATTTACGAGAGACATGTTTGTCGAAGAACCGGACCCCACATAGGAAGCAAAGGCGTCAAGGTCCGGGACCGAAGGCTTGGGTGCTTTGTTGGCATCCTCGCCAGAGAGCTCCACGCTCAATTCGAACTGCTGGTTCAGGCTGACGGTAGTGCGGTTCGCATAGGAATTGATCTGCAGCTCCTGCGCTTGAGCCGTCATGCCTATAAGACAGCCAGCGATGCCAGCCAATAAAGCTATCCTCTTACCTTTGTATATCAACTTCGAACTATCCTCATGATTACCAATCTTTGCCACGGAAGGCCGGCGCTTTGCCTTGTGTCTTTTTCTGCTTCAGCAGCTCCTCCTCCTCGTCCTTTAACGCATTCAAGATGCGCTCGGCATCTTCTTTTGAAATCTCCCGTGGCCTGGCGGCTTGCTGCTCTTGTTGCTGATTGTTTTCGGACTCCTGTTCACCGTTCTTTTGCTCTTGTTCCTGCTCGGCATTTTGTTGTTGCTGCTGTTCTTCCTGCTTCTGATTTTGCTGTTGTTGTTCGTTCTGATTTTGTTGCTCCTGATTCTGGTCGCCCTGCTGTTGCTGGTTTTGTTGCTGTTCATTCTGCTGATTTTGATTCTGCTGGTCTTGTTGGTTCTGCTGCGAATTTTCCTTGAGCTTTGCACGCACAAATTCGAGATTGTATTTGGCATCTTCATCATGAGGGTTCAGCTCCAGCGCTTTCTTATAATGAAGTATGCTTTCGGGCAATTTACCAAGTTTATAGAGCGTATTACCCATGTTGTAATACGCTTTCGATTGTGTGAGGATATCGTCAGAAGCCAGGGCTTTACTGTATTCGTTGAAGGCTTCCTCATAATTTCCTTTCTTATATTGAACATCGCCAATGTTAAAGCTAATGATCGGCGAATCGGGATTATCGATGAGCGCATCCCGGTATATCTTGTTCGCCTCATCGTACTTTTGCTGCTGAAAAAGCTGATTCGCTTCGCTGACTTTTTCGCTACTGTTTTGAGCTGCCAACTGAGAACTCAGAAGTAACATGAAAGCAAACTGTGC
>CAZVSL010000557.1:0-4215 GCA_964629935.1 uncultured Calditrichaceae bacterium
GCCGCCGGTAGCTGGCGATGATGCCGCCAACACCCCAGAGAACACGCCCGTTGTCATCGAAGTGCTCGCCAATGACTCGGATGCAGACGGCAGCCTGGATGTTACGAGCGTGACTATCACCTCGCAGCTTTCGAACGGCGTAGTTCAGGTCAACAGCAACAGCGGTCTGATAACCTACACACCGGTTGTTGGCTTTTCCGGTGCAGATACATTTCGGTACACGGTGAACGACAATGCCGGCGCCACTTCCAATGCAGCGCTGGTGTCGGTGGCTGTTGGCAGCGGGAATCAACCGCCGGTAGCTGGCGACGATGCCGCCAACACCGCAGAGAACACGCCTGTTGTCATCGAAGTGCTCGCCAATGACTCGGATGCAGACGGCAGTCTGGATGTTACGAGCGTGACTATCACCTCGCAGCCTTCGAACGGCGCGGTTCAGGTCAACAGCAACAGCGGTCTGATAACCTACACACCGGTTGTTGGCTTTTCCGGTGCAGATACATTTCGGTACACGGTGAACGACAATGCCGGCGCCACTTCCAATGCAGCGCTGGTGTCGGTGGCTGTTGGCAGCGGGAATCAACCGCCGGTAGCTGGCGATGATGCTGTAACCACTGAGGAAGATACGCCGGTAACGATCTCGGTGACGGACAACGATACCGATGCGGACGGCAATTTGGATCTCGCAAGCGTTGCTATCGTGACCGGACCTTCGTCAGGCACGGCGAATGTCGATGGTGCGACCGGCGAGATTGTCTACACGCCGGACGTGGGCTTTTCCGGTGTGGATGAATTTACCTACACCGTAGCGGACGATGATGGCGCGCTTTCGAATGCGGCACGTGTGACAGTGACGGTTCAGGCGTCGTCAGGCGGCGGCGCCCAGACGCTGACTTTCACGCCCACCGATGACGGCCAGGTGAAGCTGACGGACGGCGGCGCCAACTATGGCGACAAAGGCACGATGAAGGTGGAGCGCAACAAGTTTGATTCTTATATGAAGTTTTCGGTGAGCGGTACGGCTGCGAGTGTGCAGAGCGCGATTCTGCGTCTGCGTGTGACCGACAATGCAGACGACGGCAGTGAGCACGGCGGCACGCTCTATCTGGTTTCGAACGATTTTTCCGGCAGCAGCACACCGTGGACCGAGGCGCTTTTGACCTCGGGCAATGCGCCTGCGATTGGCGGCGAGGCTCTGGCTGCAACTGGCGAAGTGGCGGCGCAAGAGGTGGTTGAGTTTGACGTGACTGCGGTGGTCTCCGGCGACGGCGTCTACAGCTTCGCGCTGAGGAACGTTTCGAATGATCGTGTGAAATATTTCACGCGCGAGGGGACGCATCCGCCGGAGCTGATTGTGGTAGCAGGAAGCACGCCGCCGCCAGCGCCTGATATCTTCTCGTTTGCGCCTCTGAGCGGACAGGCCGGAACTGAGGTGACTATCACCGGCGCCAATTTCCAGGCTGTGAGCGAAGTCAGTTTTGGCGGTGTGGTTGCAAATGATTTCACAGTTGATTCCGAAGCTCAGATTCGCGCCACAGTCCCGGCAGGTGCGGGAACGGGCAACGTTCGTGTGGTAACTGTTGGGGGGACGGCAATCAGCAATGAAGATTTCGTGGTCGAGGCGCCGCCTGTCGCTGGCGACATGGAAATCGTGATCAACACTGACGATGAGTACGATCTCTATGTCAATGGTGAATTTGTCGGTAGCAACAGTGATTGGAGCACGGCGCAGAATTACACGGCACCCGTGCGCAATGGTAAAAACGTCCTGGCTGTATTGGGCAGAAATGGCGGCGGCAGCACGGGTTTGATCGCCGAAGTGCGCGTTGATGGGGAGGTGGTGCTGCTCACCAATACGAGCTGGCGTGTGCGGGAAGCAGATGAAAGCGGCTGGCAGCATGCGTCCTTCGATGATGACCACTGGACAGCCGCAGATGATTTTGGCGGCTACGGCGTCGAGCCCTGGGGTAAGAACATCCAGAACTTTCCCAGTGGCAGCGATGCGCACTGGATCTGGCATGACAGCATACCGAACACGCTCTATTTGCGCGGCAGTTTCCATTACGGTCCGCCGCAGATCGATTCATTTAGTCCTGCGAGTGGCGTGGTCGGTTCCGAGGTTACCATCACTGGCGTCAATTTTGCGCCCGGCGGGGTTTCTTCGGCCAACACGCTCAATATCATGCCGCTCGGTAATTCCATCACTCGCGGGGTGAGCGGCTCGACTGACAACGCCGGCTTTCGCAATGATCTTGCCGGGCTGCTCGATGATGCCGGCATCGTCTATAACTTTGTTGGCAGCCAGCAGAACGGCTCCGGCTTCGATAATGATCATGAGGGCCACAGCGGCTTTTGGGCTGATGAAATTCTGGCTGAGCTCAGCTCCTGGTTGAATCAAAATCCGCCGGACATGGTGCTGTTTCACATCGGCACCAATGACATTTCATCTGAGCAGAGCAACAACAGCACCATCGCTGAAATCGGATTGAATCTCGATGTGATCCGGGACTTTAACCCGGGCATCATTACCATTCTTGCCGGTATCATTCCGCGGACAGATGAAAAAGACGCCACAACCACAGCTCTGGTGGAAAAGATTGAAGATTTAGTGCTGCAACGACAGGCCAACGGCGAGAAAGTCTACTACGCCGGCATGAATCAGGCGTTCAAAGCCAATCCGGACTGGGCTACAGATTATTACCCGGCTGGTGATGCCGTGCACCCGAACGACCTCGGTTATGCGGTCATGGCTGGTGTGTGGTATGATGCCATCTTGCAAGCATTGTCTGAATCAAGCGGCGTCACCGTCCGGTTTAACGGCGTTGCAGCAAATAATGTCTTTGTGGATTCCGATACCCAAATTCGGGCAGAGGTGCCGGCCGCTGCGGCCACCGGCAAAATTTCAGTTACAAACGGGCTTGGCACAGCAACGAGTGAGGATGACTTTGTTGTGCAATCGACAACAGTCGCGGCCCTGGAGTTCACCAATGCGGGTGAGAACAAAGCGTGGCGACCTGGCACAGCGCAGACGTTAATCTGGA
Source organism: uncultured Calditrichaceae bacterium (assembly GCA_964629935.1). Taxonomy (GTDB): domain Bacteria; phylum Zhuqueibacterota; class Zhuqueibacteria; order Oceanimicrobiales; family Oceanimicrobiaceae; genus CAZVSL01. The sequence goes on from CAZVSL010000557.1 coordinate 3,042, forward strand.
ACACACTCGGTGTTGTCGACAATGTACGGCTGGAATACTCCGTGGATGGCGTTACCTGGCGCACGCTGAACGAGCGCTCCAGGAACACTGGTCAGTTCTCATTGCTAACGCCGAAGACAAAGTCCGACAAACTGTATATCAGAATCTCCGATGCTGACAATCGCCAGCACGGCGTCAATGAGACGCCAATTAGATTGGCGAACACACGAGAGCCAAAGCCGGAATTTCCGAATACTTTTGAAATCAGGCGTGCGCTGTTTGGTCGGAATCAGGATGATGCGGATTTTCTCGCCCGCGTCGATCTTGATGGCAATGGTCACGTCGATCTGGTTGATTATCTCAGCTTGCTCGACCTCGATAACCGCGGGCTGCACAAGCTGAAAGACAACAGACAGTCGCAGCCACTTTCTCCCGTGGCAAACTTAGATGTGGGTATTGCAGGACAAGAGCAAAATGGAAAGGCGCTGGAGATTCCCATTGCTTTCAAGGCTGACCGGCCGATCCGGGGATTTCAGATAACGCTTGCCTATGACGACAGCGCTCTTGAGTTCGCGGATGACATGTTGCCGTACTTCAATGAACATGGCATGCGGCTGGAATCACACCTCGCAGACGGCCAGGTGCATGTCATGGGCTATCTCGAAAAAGCCAATAGCGCGATTGAGATTGATGGCAAGCTGTTTGCTTTGAGCGGGCGGCCTAAGCAGGATGCCACAGCCCAGCCATCAATTCGGATTGTTGACGCGTTGTTTGTCTCAAAGGACCGCGTTGCGTTTGGCGCCGCGCGAATTGCCAGCAGCAGTAGTCAGATTCCCGCTGAGTTTGCCCTGCAGCAGAACTATCCGAATCCGTTCAATCCCAGTACGCGAATAGACTTTAGCCTGCCGCAGAAATCGAAAGTGGATGTTAATATCTACAATCTGCGGGGCGAGCTGGTTCATACACTGGTCAATGAAGTCCGCGAGCCTGGCAATCACAAGGTGCTCTGGAATGGCCGCAACCATGCCGGCGTACCGGTCGCCTCCGGTGTTTACATCTATCGCATTAAGGCTGGCAGCTTTGAGCATGCCAGGCGCATGACATTGCTTAAGTAAGGGAAACCCAGAATCCATCCGATGGCTCCCCAGCCGTCGGACGGATTGGGGTGATTCCTTAGCTATACCGAGTACCGACA
>CAZVSL010000558.1:0-4215 GCA_964629935.1 uncultured Calditrichaceae bacterium
GAAATATAAATATTGGGATGATGATTATGAGAGCCTTTAAGATAGCGTTAGCTGCAACCGCGCTCACAGTTTTATTGGCAACACCCACTAGGGCGCAAAACCAGGCGCCGCAAAGCAAAGCAGACTCAGTGGCAACAGAGGCAAGCAAAGAGATGGTCTTTGACGCGATTCTCATCGAAGGCGTGGTTGAAAAGCCTAATGTTACCATCTTGCGCAACCGCATACAAGCCGATTTCGATGAAGTTGGTTTTGTCGAGCGTAGTTTCAGCGCTGAGCTGAAGCGGCTGCCTGACAAAGCCGGTCTTTTCGATGAAAGCTTTGAGTCTGTAGGCAAGATCGACAACTTGAAAAAACTATTGGAGGAGATGTTGCGCACTGATTGAGATAGCCATGGCGGGTGGTCAGGTTGACTGCCCGAAGATCTGATCAAATTCTTTTTGGAATAAGGGCATGTAACAAATTGAACCGTTTTCAATCTGTGTGAAAACAAAAGGAGTAAGACAATGTTTGAGATTTTTGAACAATTTCGTCCCGGCGCTTCAGGTTGGCTTTTTATGTGGGCTTTGCTGTTCACGGCTGCTTTCATGGTAGCGGTGGCTTGCGAGCGCTTGTACTATATCTGGATCAAGTCCAATATCAATTCCAATACGTTTATGACGGAAATCAGAGGCCTGGTCACGGCCGGTAAGTTCAAGGATGCGCTGGCTTTGTGTGAGAGGGTCAAGGACAAAGCGTTGCCACGCGTGGTCATGTCAGGGTTGCAGGTGGTCGCCGGCGCCGGCAAGAAGAACGTCGATTTTCGCGCCATTCAGAATTCTGTTGACGAAGGCACGCTCGAGGTTATTCCGCGCCTGCAGCAGCGCACCGGTTTTCTGGCTATGATCGGCAATGTCTCCACTTTGATCGGACTGATGGGCACCATCTACGGACTTATCATGGCATTCAATGCCGTTTCCGAGGCCGGCTATGATGCAGCTCAGAAGTCGGCGTTTTTGGCCGCCGGTATCTCCACCGCGATGAATACGACCCTTATGGGGCTGGCTATCGCCGTGCCTGCGATCATGATGTACACCTTCATTCACAACAAGACGACGCGACTCATCGACGAGATCGACGAGCACACGGTGAAACTGATAAACCTGCTAACCGGGAATAATTAGTCATGGCATATCGACCATCTCGAAGGCAGTCACGCCGGGCGTCCGAGGCCATCGAGCCAAACCTGACGCCGATCATGAACCTGATGGTGGTGCTGATCCCTCTGCTCCTGACCTCGGTCCAGTTGATCAAGATCAGTGTTATCGAGCTCAATCTTCCACCCGAGGCGAAAGAACAACCGCTGACAGAGCAGAAAGATGAGAAACAGGTGCGGCTGGATTTGGCCATCGTTATCACTGACGAGGGCTTCTATCTTTCCAGCGCCTCGGCCGTATTGCGCAGCCGGCCAGCAGAGCCAAGTATTCCGTTGAAGGATGGCGAATATGATTACGCTGCCCTGGCCGAACAGTTGTATGCCATCAAGATGAAGGCTGCAGATCGGTTTCAGGATACGGAATCGATCACGATTCAGGCTGAGCCCAACATTGACTATCAAACATTGGTGAGCACCATGGACGCGGCCAGAGCTATCAGGCTCGATGGCCGTCAGATAGCGTTGTTTCCAAAGGCTTCCATCAGCGCCGCCATGCTGTGACAGGCTTAGCATGTGTGCAGGATTGGCAGGAACGCTCGCGGCATGGACGAACCAGTCTGACAGGAAAGCCAGGGATGGAAGTACGACACGGCAGCAGGGAAGGCAAACTGAGGTGTGACATCAGTTTAATCATTTTGAAAACAGGTGTAGTATGGCTTATATACCATCGAGAAGAAAACGGCACGATACTTTCATAAGGGGCGCCAAGCTCAACCTGACCTCGATGATGGATATGTTCACCATCATTCTGGTCTTCCTGCTCAAGGCCTACACCTCTGAAGGCCAGCTCATTCAGCCATCGGATTCGCTGTCTTTGCCAAAATCAACCATCGAGACGGCGCCCGAAGTTGCGCTGGATTTGGTTGTCTCAAAAGAAGTGGTGATGGTGAATGACAAGGTTATCGTCGATATGGATGCAGTCCGGCGCCAGAAGGAATTTGTTATCCAGCCACTGAAAGATGAGCTGCAGTATCATGCCGGCGAAGCCAGGCGCATGCAGGAGCAGCTTGGTACGCCATTTTCGGGCAAGATCATTATCCAGGGCGATAAAACCATCGCATACAAGGATCTCGTTAAAGTGATGGCTACTTGCGGCGCCTCTGAGTACCCCAATATGAGATTGGTCGTGTATCAGGATGAAAGCTAATGCAAACCACAAAGCATAGAAGAACCGGTTTCGATCCATCGAGGAAAAGGCAGGGATTATGAAAGACAATACAGGAAAAATGGCTGTCACGGACGACAGTCAGGAGCAAGTGCTCCCGGAGCAATTTCGCCGAAAGTTTTCCGACCTTTATGACAGCGGTTTTATGCGCATACTGGTTGGCTCAATTATCATTCACGCTGTCGTTGTCATCTACTTTCTGATCAATCCGATTGCGAAGGATCTGTTTTGGCAGGATATCGCCGATATGCAGGAACACCTGGCGCGCACCATCCGCGAACGTGAAAAAATGTTGGAAGAGCAGTACGTGCAGTTCGAATTTGAAGAGCAAAAAGACAAACCGGCGTCCAGAAATCTGACTGCAGCCCGGGATGCCGCAGAGGATACCCCGGCGGACAAAACGGCGCCAGGCGCTGAAGCAGGAAGCGAGGCAGCAAGATCGGAGGGTGCGCCAGAGATAGCTGAAAAAAGCGGGCCGGATAAATCGCAAACAAGGGGCCGGCGCGGCGGCGAAAAGAGCGGGCGTGCGCGTCCGACGCGCAGTGGCAGCAGCTCACATGCCAGGATCGCGGCTGAGGTGAGCAATCGCGGCGTACTCGCGTTGCTGACCAGTAGCAGCGCCTATGCTGCCGGCGAAGAAATGGCAGACGTGATTTCCGGTTCGCGCCAGTCCGGCGGCGACCTGGACAAAAAGATCGCCCGTCTTACCAGCCTGAAAAGCAGCTCGCGCAGTGGCGCCGGTGGGGCAGGAGGAAGCAGCGTCAAAGGCACGCGCGAACAAGGTTCCGCCGGCATCGATGAGATGGTGTCCGGCCTGGGCAACGCTGAAGATGAAACCTTTGTGCGCGGCGGCGAGCTGGTGGTATCCATGGACGATACCGAATTTGAAGGCGACGCCGGCAGCGCTGGCAGCGGTCGTGACCCATCGGAGGTACAATCGGTCATTTTGGGCCACAACAAGACCATCCAGTACTGTTATGAACGGGAGCTCAAACGCAATCCGACCCTGCGCGGCAAACTCACGGTGCGCTTTACCATCACGCCCAGCGGCAGAGTCAAAAATGTTGAGATAGTTGCCTCAACGCTCAACAACCGCAGCGTCGAGCGCAGCATCGTCAACCGCATCCGCCGCTGGAATGATTTTGGCAGCATCGCCGCCTCGTTTGGCAATACCACAGTGCGGCAGACTTATGCATTCGGCTACTAGCCCCCGCGCCGTGGCAAATGGGTTGCTTTGCCACGGCATGGACAGTAACGCGACGCGGGTCACGATTGCGTTTTCCGAATTTCGACTTGCGGATTTATGTGGGATGTGAAATCTATTTGAAATTTGGGGTTTGGACCTCATCAATTGTGAAACCCCAAACACCCCGCGTCATCGCTCAATGCGATACCACCCCAACCCAAACGTCGCGCCTTTACCGATGTGCACAGCCTCGCCCAGCCGCAACAACGGCAGCCACTCCTTTAGCTCGCCGGCCAGGCGCAGGTTGCCGACAAAACCGCCCAGCTTCATGCGGGTCTTCTGGCGGTTCGAGTAGCGCTCCCAATCTTTCCACTCGAGCCGGCTCTCGATGACTGTCACCTCGTTCGCACGTTCCAGCAACTCCTTCCAGTCCCAGTCGACCTCGGCGTCCGGCATGTGGAAGTAGGCCAGAGTGCAGACCCGACGCAGCAGATTGAGCACGATTTCCCGGAACGAGATCTCGGAGATGAGCTTGCCGTGGGCCTTGATGCGGGTCGGGGAGAGAAAGGTTAGTGTGAGCTCAGACAGCGAAGCGGGCACGGCAGCAGGCTCCGGCGTCACAGGCTGAAACGCCTGCAGCGTCTGTGTCTCGACGTGGTAGATCTCCTGCCA
>CAZVSL010000559.1:0-4198 GCA_964629935.1 uncultured Calditrichaceae bacterium
GAGGCCGGCGGCAGGTCGCAGTACCAGTCGTAGAAGCTGAGATTGACGCCGCCCAGTAGTTGCAGGAAACGCGAGCCGGCGGCATAGCTGAGAAACGACATCGCAGGAATGGGCGAAAAGCCGACGATGCGGTCGGCGCCGTGCTTTTGGATGGTGTGGATGTTGGCCGCGGCGATGATCTCCAGCACTTCGTCCCACGACGCCCGGCGAAAGCCGCCCTTGCCGCGCGCCCGCTGAAAACGCCGGCGAGCCTGCGGGTTGCTGATGATGCTCTGCCACGCTTCCACCGGATCGGCGAATTTCTTCTTGGCCTCGCGCCACAAGTCCATCAGCGCGCCGCGCAGGTAGGGGTATTTGATGCGCAGCGGACTGTAGAGATACCACGAGAAGGAGATGCCGCGTTGGCAGCCGCGCGGTTCGTACGGCGGCAGGCCGTCCTGCATGGCCGGATAGTCCAGCGCCTGCATCTCCCAGGTGACGATGCCGTGCTTGACGTAGATGTTCCAGCTACAGCCGCCGGTGCAATTCACCCCGTGGGTGCTGCGAATGATCTTCTCGTGCTGCCAGCGGTTGCGGTAGAACTGCTCCCAGGTGCGGGTCTTCGGATCGACCACGTCTTGTATCCAGCTCATAGTTTATCTCCCGACTAAGTTTTTTCGCACGCCGCGCAGGCGCTTTTTCCAGATGGCATTCATCAAGATCAGAAATAGGATTACGCCCAACGTGGCGAGACCTACGACGCGGAATTTGGTGGCGTCGGGCGTCGGTTCGCGCTCCTGTGCAGCCTGCAACAGTGCCACCAATCGCACCAGCTCTTCATCGGTGAATTTGTGATTCTGGAAGGTCAGCACCATGTTGGGGAAATTGGGGTTCTGCAAAATATTCACCAGTTCGGCGTCGCTGAACTTGACCGCGGCTTTGGTCAGGTCCGGGCCCAGCGTGCCGCCGCCGAGCACGCCCACGCCGTTCACGGAATGACAGGCGATGCACGCGGCGCCGCCGTCCTGAAAACGCATCTCACCAGTGAAAAGCTTGCGCCCGATGGGCACATCCTGCGGCAGCGGCTGCCGTACCAGCTTGCCGGCCTGCGGTACGAAGGTCTTGTTTTTCTGCGTAAGATCGGCGATCCAGTTCATCATCGAAATGATCTCGGTAGCGCTGAGATCTTGATCCGGCATCACCTCCGGCGCATATTTATCGAACAGCTCCAGCGTGGTGGGGTCGCCCTTGGTGCGCAGGCTCGCCGGCGACTGAATGAAGTTGATCAGCCAATCCGTGGAGCGACGCTGGGTCACGCCCTGCAAGTCCGGTCCTTTCTTGTCGCCGCCGCCGATGTTGTGGCAACTATAGCATTTCTTCTCGAACATCTCGGCCATGGGGTCGGCTTTGGCGGTATCGTTTTGCGCGGCGATGGTATCGCCGGCAGCCGCTTGTGTGGTATCGGTTGCGGTCTGCGCATACAAATTCATTTTCGGCAAGCCCATGGCAACGGTGGCCATCCAGCAGGAAACGATTATTCGAATGAAATAAATTTGCCAGTTCATTTCTGCCAGCTCTCTGTTTTGGTCATTGCGTTTGCGGACATGTATGCTTTCTCTGTCGTATGATAATCTCAGCAAGGTATTTCCGCATTCTCGCGGGCATAATACCACCAGTTCACCGCCAGACAGCTTAAATAGTATATGGAAAATCCATACAGGGCATGCTCGGGTGTGCCGTTTTGAATCTGCCCGCCGAACACTCTTGGGATAATGAATGAGCCGTAGGCGGCAACCGCAGATGTCCACCCCAAAACCGGTCCGGCCAGTTTAGCCTCGAAAATGATCGGTATCATACGGAACGTGGAGCCGTTACCGATTCCCGTGGTGACAAACAAGATGAGAAATAAAAACAGAAACGGGATGAAATAATCTTCGGGGCTCGGCGAGGCGCCGGCGCGTTTGACAAAGAAAGCTACCCCCAGAGCCGAGGCGATCATGATCAACGTATCCCAGTGTGTCACGCGTGCGCCGCCCAGCTTGTCGGATAACCAGCCGCCCAGCGGGCGCACCAACGAGCCCACCAGCGGCCCGAGCCAGGCGTAAGCGAAAGCGTTCGGTGCGCCGGGATTCACCGTGCCATCCGGCAAATAGCCGAACACATCTTGAATGAGTTTCGGAAAGGCTGCGGAGTAACCGATGAACGATCCGAAGGTCATGGTGTACAGCCAGGTCATGACCCAATTGTGCTTCTGGTGGAAGATCACAAACTGCCCGGCTAAATTGGTGCGCACCGCTTCCGGCGCCAGATAGCGCACGAAAGTCAGGGTCAGAAGTATGGTCAAGGGTAACACCACCCACATGCTCCAATCCCGGGCGATGAGCAGCGTCAACCCGATGCCGGCAGCGGCAAAGCCCAGGAAGAGCAGCCAGAGCATCCTCGAGATGGCGGCCGGCGCCGGCCCGACCTTTTGGGACGGCAGGTTATCCATGCCAAACCAGGCAACCACCGCCAGCAGCGCCAGAATAGGTACCCAGAACAGGCCGCTGTTCTGCAGCCAAATAGGGCCGGCCCCCAGAGCCTGCGGCAGCATCAATGGTTCGCCGCCAAAGGGACCAAACAACCCGAAGGTCATGACCAGCGGCAGCAGAAGCTGCATGACGCTCACACCGAGATTGCCCAGCCCTGCGTTCAAGCCAAGGGACAGACCCTGCATGCGTTTCGGGAAAAACAGGCTGATGTTCGACATGGAGGAAGCGAACGCCCCGCCGCCAATTCCCGACAGGGCAGCCAGGACCACGAACACACCGTAGTTGGTGTCAATATCGCGCAACGCGATGCCGGCGCCCAGAGCCGGCAGGATCAGCAGCGCCGTGGTGGTGGCAATCACATTTCTTCCGCCGGACAGTGCGATGAAAAAAGAATTGGGGATTCTGAGCGTCGCACCCGATAATCCGGCCACAGCCGTCAAGGTGTAGAGCTGAGATTTGCTGAACGGGAAGCCCAGGTTTTCCATCTGAACGATGATGATAGACCAGTAGAGCCAGACTGCAAACGCGCACAGCAGGCACGGGATCGAAATCCAGAGATTGCGATAGGCATGGCGTTTGCTGGTGGTGTTCCAGAAATCCGCGTCTTCCGGTTGCCAATGGCTTATACGCATCCTGCCATCCTCACGCTGGCGGAGCTCTGCTGTTTGCAGCTTCTGTTCTTCGCGCTCGACCATATCAGGCTTCGTCTCCGATTCGTTCAAAACCAGTGGTTCCGACCCTCTCCTCGAGCTGCCGCAGCAATTGCGGCGCTTCGGCTTTCATCATGCGACGTGCAACCAGGTGCAGCCATGCCAGACAGACGACCGACACGGCAAACAGAAACATCCAGCATGTCGTCCACAATCCGGTGAAGCGCAACAAATAACCGAAGATAACCGGACATACAAAACCACCCAGACCGCCGACGACACCCACGATGCCGCCAACCACGCCGACTTCTTTGGGAAAATGCTCGGGGATGAACTTGTAGACGGCGGCCTTGCCGATTCCCATCATCACGCCCACGATGAAGACCAGTAGTGTGAAAATCCAAACGTTAGCCTGAAAAAAGATATGCGTCACGCCGCGCGCGATAAGCTGTCTCTTCCGCACCAGATCACCGACCTCGACGACCGGCTCCTGCCAGAACGTGTTGGTCGGAAATACAAAGACACCATGCTGTGCATCGGCCAGAGTCTTGTAGGATCCAACTTTATCACGATTGCGATACTCGTAAGAGATGCCCGCAACTACGATTTCGTTCGTGTTGACTTCTGTTACCGTCCCCCCTTTGACGGCCATGATCCCTTCCCCCGGCGACTCGATCTCCATGCGTGGAACAATCAGCAGTGCGGTGCTGAAAATGCAGGCGCCCAGCACCCAATACATGATCGGCCTCGGCCCAAATCTATCTGATAGCCAACCTCCGAACGCCCGGATCACTCCGGAAGGAAGGCTGAATATCGAGGTCATCATGCCGGCGGCCGCTACCGACATGGTGTAGACGTTGACATAGTAAGGAATCAACCATTGCGCCAGCGCCACGAAACCGCCGAACACCAGGAAGTAATAAAGTCCGAAGCGCCAGACCCTGAGATATTTCAACGGACGTAGCCTTTCGGACAACTTGAGACCTTCGGCCCCCTCGACGCGCTTTGAGAAAGTGCAGAAGTAGAACACTACGGCCA
>CAZVSL010000560.1:0-3789 GCA_964629935.1 uncultured Calditrichaceae bacterium
TTGCCATTGCCGCTGATGCGCACACCGCCTGCGCCGTTGTCTACAAATTCGTTGTGGAATATCGTGCTGCTGTCACCTTCCATGGCCACTGCGATATCCGGGAAATTCTGAAACCGCAGGTTACGGATGCTGTTATGGTTTCCCACAATGTTGAAAATGTTGCATGGCGCCGGACAACCGCTGCCATCGATAATGACATCGGCGGCGCTCATTCTGTTGAGTGCATCGCCCCGGTAGGATCTGGTCGCCTGCCGTAGTTGTATATCCCCTTCGATGGTGATAAAATCGCCGGCGGGACCGTCCTGCCTGAGGTCCAGGTTTGTTATGACAATCGGCCCGGCGGTTGGTATTCTTATATCCGTGTGCCCGCCCCGCTCTGTTGCAATATTAAATGCGCTCAGTAGTTCTTGTTCATTTGTGGCGGTAAGCGTAAGACGCGTCATCTCCGTCAGCAGAATCGGTATCGGAAGCTGGTTTACGGCGCCCGGGGAGCTCACAAGAAAAGCGCCTACAGCCAGGTCCGGAGCGTTGGGCAGATCCGCTGCAATGTCAAACGTGAACTGACCGTTGAACGAATTGGAAGGTAAGTTGATGAAATCCGCCACGGGTCCCACCACGGTGACTGTGCCCGGCAGCGGGTTACGATTCTGGTCGAATATTTCAACGATTTGCTTTCTCTCGCCCATCCCTGCGGTCAGGTTCGGAGCCAGAAAGTACACGTTGGCGCAGATTTCTGGCAGGTCCGGGACTGCCACCTTGGTGAAAGTACGGCAGGTATTTTCATCGATAGCAAACCCGGGCGTCGTGCTTTGCAGAAAGGTGGCATAGCTACCTTCGTGCAGAATTTCTCCGCCTCCGTTCTTGATGCGGATCGAGTCTTTTTCGCAGTTGATAATAACCTGCAGGGTATCGGCGGCCTCTGCGTAGATGACGGGGACTTGCTTGCTTGCGTTCACTTCAGACGGCAGCCCTTCGATGGCAACCAGGTTGAGCGTGGTTCCCAGGAAGCTATTGCTGGCTGAAACATTATAAGCTGCTGCAAAAAGTTTCACAGTGGGATCGACGCGGATGTTATCGGAAAGTGTATCCCCGCCGGACTGAAAGGTCAGATTTCGGCCAAGAGAAGGGTTAGCATTGCCGGCGAAGTGTGTTTGCGCATGGGGAATGGGCTGAAGTTGATCGTCAAAATATAGGGCTGCCGTCCAAAATGCCCCGGCGAATGGGCTTACTTTAACCACATCTTGAAGTTCACAGCGCCGGGATTTTCCCGCAACATCGTCCACCAGCAGCGCAGAGCTGGCGCATGCCAGAGCCGGACTGCCGTCTGAAAAAGTACCATCCAGCCGTACGGTCAGCTTGTTGCATGAGCCGGCGCCGCACTTCCCGAAGCTGCGCACGCAGACGACAATGAATCTTGCTTCGCCCGGCCTGAGCGTCAGTCCCTGAGTCAAACCCGCGGGATTGCTCTGCGGGTCGCCTTCGGCAAGATCGTCCCAGGTTGCAGGATTGCTGACAATTTGATGCGGATAGAAATCGCCCTGTGGCAGTTGGATGGCGTACACGTTGGCTTCAAAATTCTGCTGCGGCTGCGCCGCATCGAAGCCGTTCGGCAGGCCACTTCTGGGATCGAGCTCGGTGCTGAGGTCAAGCGTGACGCTGTTGCGCAGGTCATTGTTGCGCGCCAAAAAGTAGAAGTAGGTCTGGTCGCCGCGCCGACATCGTTGAACGAAGTCATCCGGGCCGCTGGTTGAGTAATATTGCAGGTCGAGCCGCGGCTTCGTATCGTCGTCCGGTGCAGGCGGCGCCAGGCAGATGACCGTCTGGTTGCTGGCGGAGATCGTGCCAGAGCCAGTACCGCTGCCGAAATCGGCACTGAATGTCGCTGAAATCTCACAGATCACCGGCGTGGCGGCGTCTCCGAACGAGCTAGCCGGAATTGTAAAGCCGACTGAATCGGGCTGCTGCAGCCCGGGAGTCACAGGTGTGTTGAGGTCCTGAGTAAACGGGCCGAACATAACCGGCGGGCCGTTGTCAATCGGCCTGCATGTGACTGTGTAGATAAGATTGGCGTTGCTAAAAGCTGGCAGCGTGGCGCCATCCGATCCGGAAGCGCCAGCCGGCTGCGCGCAGACAGTGTTCTTGTTCCAGGCCAGGTAGGCCAGGTAACGAAACTGCACCTCGATAGGAACATTCGGTTGCAAGAGCACGTTGCGTTGCGCCATCAACGCCAGCCAAATAGTCCGGCCACAGAAAGGTACCGAGGTGCCGCCGCATGGCTTGACAGGCGTTGTCACTACCAACGCGAGCAGAAGCACAAAAATTGTAACTAATGTTTGCTTTGGAAACTGCATTGTACCCTCCGTTTTCTTCGCGATATATTTGCGGTTCTGCGCCTTTGCGTGCGTTCTTTTGGGTTCCGGCTTTTAGGTCTTCGAGTGGGACAATCTGAAAGCTGCAATCTGCTGCAGGCATTAGAGATCCGGCGTGCCGCGCACGAGCGCCAGGATTCTCTCCACCAATAGCTCGCGGTCATAAGGTCTGGGAAAGGCATCACTGGCGCCTCGGGCAAAAGCGTCGGCAAGACCCTCACCGTTTATGACAATGATAGACACTTGCGGCCTTATCTGCTTCGCAGTGCTAACCAGCGATATGTCAAACGACGCTTCCTTGCGTAATTCCAGCAAGAGCAGGTCTACGCCCTGTTGTTCCAGGATTCCCCTTGCACTTGTATAGTCCCGGATTGGCAGAAGGGTCGCTTCGTTGCTGAGTCGCTCGATCAAAGCCAAATCGCTGGAAATCTCGGGACCCACGATAAGCACACATGGCTTTGGCATGTTTGGTTAACCTGAATTGGCAGCCAAGCCTTCAACTTGTGTGCCAGTTGACAGAAATGAAGAGAAGACGGACTTTGGAGAGCAGTTTAGACTTTGTTTATTAACAGGTAAAGAAACCCTGACGCAATAAAAGCAAGGACACGCTTCGGAAGGAGATTATGGTGTAATTGCCATAAGCGGAAGGGTAAATGTGCCATACGGACTGGGAATTCCACATGAGGCGCTAGGCGCCAAACCGCTTCGGATCGATGTTATATTTTTTCATTTTGGTATGAAAATTTTTGAAATCGATATTGGCGTTTCTCGCGGCCTTGCTAATATTGCCGCCTGATTTCTGCAGGCAATCGCTGAGAAACTCCCGCTCGAATTTTTCAACCATCTTCTGCTTGGCTTCCCTGAAGCTTCTCACCGCTGTTTGTTCAGAATTGGGCGCCGGCATTAAGACAGGTAAGTGTTCGACATCAATAACATCACTCTGGCATAGGATGACAGCCCGCTCGATGATATTTTCCAACTCCCGCACATTCCCCGGAAAGTCGTAGCTGAGAAGCCTGTGTTTGACCTGTTCGCTGAGGGATAATTTTCGCTTGTTGTACAGTTCGCTCAGTTGCCGCAGAAAATGTTCAGCCAGAAGACTGATATCCGTTTTGCGCTGCCGAAGTGGCGGCATTTCAATGGTGATCACATTGAGGCGATAAAACAAGTCTTGCCGGAACTCCCCCGCATCCGCCAGTCGTGCCAAATCCTTATTGGTCGCAGCGGTTATCCGCACATCACAGTGGCGGATTTGCGTGCTGCCAAGTGGTGCAAACTCTCCGCTTTGCAAGATACGCAGCACCTTCACCTGTAAAGCCGGGGACATCTCGCTGATTTCATCGAGGAAGATTGTGCCGCCATCCGCACGTTCGAACCAGCCGGCTTTGTTGTGGGTGGCGCCGGTGAAAGCGCCCCGTAC
>CAZVSL010000560.1:3799-4193 GCA_964629935.1 uncultured Calditrichaceae bacterium
GCGCCACAGTTTATCGGAACAAAAGCTTGTTCCCGCCGGCTGCTTTTCTTATGCAAAGCATGGGCGATAAGCTCTTTGCCGGTTCCTGTTTCTCCCGTGATCAAAACGGTGGCTTTGGTGTCAGCCACCTGGTCTACCACCTGCAAGATCTTTCTGATAGACGGGTGCTCACCAACGATTGTATCAAAACGGCCACGCTCTTGCAGCTCTTGTTCCAGGGCCTCGATGCGGCTGCGCAAGCGGCGCCGCTCCAAAGTCTGATGTGCGGCAAGGGAGATAAAATCTGCAAACTGCTGAGCGAATGAAAAATGCTCTGGCGTGAATGCGCCCCGAACTGTGCGGTTGTCCAAATAAACAGCGCCAAAAACATGATCTTCGTGGCATAAAGGCAGAC
>CAZVSL010000561.1:0-4191 GCA_964629935.1 uncultured Calditrichaceae bacterium
GCCACGCGCAGCGCATGTGCGGCTGGACATATTCAATCTGCTGGGGCAAAATGTCGCAACCTTGCTTGACGGGGCCCAATCTGGCGGCAGCCACACCATCCGCTGGAACGGCCGTGACGACAACGGTCGCGGCCTCGCCAGCGGCGTTTACGTGTATCGGTTGCAGGCTGGCGAGTTTGTACAGACGCGGACGATGCTGATGATGAAATAGAATGGTATTTTTTCAAAGGTAAGAATGAGTTTGGAAATGCAATCCGCTTTTTGGTCGGCCTTACTCTACGCGTTCAACGGCCCTGTCATGATGTCATGGCGGGGCCTATCGCATGATTTGATGAGAAAAGACTTCATCTTTCTTCATTATGGAGAGCAACTCTTTGTCGAAAGTCCAAATCCATACTGTCATATCGGCGATGATCATTCTCTGTTCGTCTGCCTTGCAGAGTAGCCGTCGAAACCCTCCTGAAAGGCGAGGGGCTCCTGAGCCACCTGGCGGTTTAGAGATTTGACTTTTTGCTAGGCAACCCACTCAGAGAGAGCTTTAATCAAGGACTCGGTAATGTTCTTGCCCTGAGTCAACGTTTTGACTTCAGCGACGAGATCATCGGGCAATAATGCAGTAACTTTCATAAACTATGATACGATTCTATATCGTATAAGGCAACAGATAGTATCGCTAGGCCAAAAAATCCTCAATTTCAGACTTCCTGTCCTGAGCGTCTCTTTCTCCAAGCTCGATGAGATATTTCAGATAATCGGGCTGAAACATAACCATGCTGAGCCAGTCAGGACTGGCTGTTTCTCTGCTGCCTTGTTTGCGCATGAGAAAGCGAAACATGGCAGGGAGTTTGGGTTCAAACCTGGCGGCCAATTGGCCCAAATCCTTAGAAGGCCGAAGTACAAACAGATCTATCAAACGCTTGCCGTCACGCTTATCCTCGGGCAGGCGCCGTAGGAGTCGATTGGTGCGCTCCAGGCGGTCCGCATCCTGATCCAGAACATCCAGAAAAATCGAGTTCATGATAATGCCTGCGATTTGGGCCAGCGGCGGATAGTTTTTTATAACCGGCCGCCGCGGCCGGTCTGTGGCAAAGTGGTAGCGGGTTGAAATGGCCAAAATCCTATCCGCGCCCAGGTGTATTGCCGGCGACAGCGGCGCATAGAGACGAATACCGCCATCGCCATGCCAGTGGCCGTCAATTTTGACTGCCGGGAAGAAGACGGGAATGGCGGCTGAGGCCATCGTGTGGTCTACAGTCAGGCAGGTTTTCTTGCCCACGCGATTGGGACGTTGCCAATCTTGAATATCACACCCCTGTATCCAGGTAACTGTCTCTCCGGTTGTGTAATTGGTTGTCGAAATGGCGATTGCCTGTAATCGGCCATTTTGCAGTTTTCCCTCTATTCTGCTCAAGTGGCCGTTTTCCGCGCCGAGGGTTTCGATCAAAAGCTGGCGCAGGGGTTTCGTGCTGACTACGCCTTGCACGCGCGAGGATCTGGCATAGACGCCAAACAGCAATTGAAAACTCCAGCTTAACATGTTCTTGAGCAGGGAAAATGCATCCACGCGAAACACTTTATCCACCGTCAATGATGACCAGGTTTGCACAAGGGAATTGACCACCGTGGGGAAAGAACCCGGATAATTGGCAAGATAGGCCGCATTGATCGCGCCGGCTGAGAATCCTGTGATGATGGGAATACGCAAATCCGGTATGTTTTCAGCAAGGCAACGCAAAAATCCGACTTGATAAGCAGCCCTGGCGCCGCCGCCGCCCAATACTAATGCCAGATTATCCGTATCGATCGACTTAGATTTCTCCGGGGTTGACGCCATGGCGAAACACTCCCTCCCTTGATCTTGAGTCATATTTTAGTGCGACAGGCACATGTTACAACTTAGAAAAAGAAAGAGTGTTTTGCAACTGTAACACAATTGGGCTTGCAAGGATGGTGGCAGACTATCTGACCCGGGCCTCATCATGTTTGAAGAAGTAAGGATAGAGCAGCCCATTTGCCAGCCCCACAACGGCAAACACGATAACCGCATCGATCATGCTGTAGAGATAAAACGGCCTTATCGGTTCGGTATAGTGATTCATATAGATCGCTGCCAGACTAATGAAGAACAAACACAGCAAACCATATATTTTCAGACTCTTGAGCATCATGGTACCCTTCAAAGCAGGATGTGCGAGATGGAACAAGCAAGCGGCTGCGAACCAAAGCATGAAATTGTAAAACAAAGAGACCATGAAATCCACAGCACCAAAATTTGTGTTGAATACTTCCGGATATTTGGGCATGACGGCATGCATCGGCTCCATAATGGTTATCGCTTCAATCGGCCCACCGACCAAATAGCGGATAAGGTTTAATACAATTACCAGTAGAAACAGTTTGAAGATGGTACGCATGCGCAATTTCCTTATCTTATCAAGTTTTATATCATATATACACTTACTTGGACGATGAGATAATAATATGAAAGGGCTCCTGAGCTTAAGCAAAGTCTGGATGAATCTCAAGGAATAATGTAAACCTGAATTGCGTGATTTGCCTTCGCAGGCTCAGGCAACGGTCTGAGGCTGTCGAAGCCGGTATCGCTCAATTGGGGTAAAGTTAGGGGCCTCCTGACAAAACTCTGGCATTTCATTAGAATTTATAGTATGATCAGCACAGAGAAAACCTGACTATTAGAAGAAAGAAGTACGAGGACATAATCCAACATGACGAAATCAGAAACCTATCGCTATCTCGAGCAAAAACTTCGCGGCGTAATTCCCGATATCGAGCTGAAATACAAAGCAGAACTCGCGTGGGAGATCAATGAGTTGAAAAAACAGAGAAACGCCGTCATCCTGGGGCACAATTATATGGAGCCGGCGCTGTTTCACTCTATCCCGGATTTTGCCGGTGATTCACTCGAGCTCAGCCGCAAGGCTGCGGAGACGGACAAGGATGTCATCGTCTTTTGTGGCGTCCGGTTTATGGCTGAGACAGCCAAGATTCTGAGTCCGGAAAAGACAGTGCTACTGCCGGCAAAAGAAGCGGGCTGCTCGCTGGCGGCCAGCATCACGGCTGAGGATGTCCGGCAACTAAAACAGAAGTTCCCGGGCGTGCCGGTGGTGACCTATGTCAACACCTACGCTGACGTGAAAGCAGAGTGTGACCTGTGCTGCACCTCCGGCAATGCCGCGGCTGTGGTCGAATCTCTTGATTCAGATACCGTCATTTTTCTGCCGGACGAGTACCTGGCGAAAAATGTCGCTCGTGACACTGGCAAGCATCTCATTTTCCCGGGCCTCAAGAATGGCAACGGCGAAACAGATGTCGATTACCAAATGATCGGATGGCGCGGCCGGTGCGAGGTGCACGAGCAGTACACGGTCGAAGATATCGAAAATGTCCGCCAGCAATTTCCGGACGTGGTGGTCCTGGCACATCCGGAGTGCAGCCCGGAAGTCACGCAAGCGTCGGACTTTTCCGGCAGCACTTCGGCCATGATAAAGCATGTCGAGCAAACCGATGCACCGCGCTATCTGTTGCTGACCGAATGCTCCATGGGTGACAACATCGCGGCGGCCAATCCTGAGAAAGAGATGGTGCGTATGTGCAGCGTCCGTTGTCCGCACATGAATGAGATAACGCTTGAAGACACACGGGATTCACTGAAATACATGCAGTACCAGATCGAGGTGCCGGAGGAGATTCGGGTTCGGGCAGCGCGGGCTGTGGAGAGGATGTTGGAGATAGGGTGACATTCAAATTCACAAGGACAACAGAAATCACTTAAAGATACTCAACAATGAAAACTGGCAATTGCCAATCACAAATCAAATGGTTAACTTAGAAAAATTTGGATTTATCGAGGTGGACTATGTCAGAGGTCAAGGATCTAAGAATCGGAAACATCACTCTTCATTTTAGCAAGCGGAATAAGAAAAAGACAAGTGTGACAGATCTGATCGGAATTCTCAGAAGTGAGATGTCGAGCGTCGAGACCGTTCGTGAAATCAGAGATGAAGATCGAAAACGCGAAGAGAAACGACTTCAATGAAAGATGATTTGCTGCAATAGTCGGGGATTCCGATCTTCGGATTTCGAATTTAGAACAAGATGTCTGATCCTACCAAAACACCCGTCCTCATCATAGGCTGTGGCATAGCCGGCGGCACGGCAGCCCTTCGTCTG
>CAZVSL010000562.1:0-4188 GCA_964629935.1 uncultured Calditrichaceae bacterium
GTCAAACTGCATATCCCTGTGTTTGCCATCGTGGATACGAATTGTGATCCTGATTTGATCGACTTTCCGATTCCGGCCAACGATGATGCGTTTAAGTCCATAAATCTGATCACGCACGCCATAGCCGATGCAGTTATCGAAGGCAAGAGTGTGGCACAGGCCGCCAAGGAAGAAAAAGATGAATCGGCCGAAGCAGCCAGGCAGCGCGAAGAAGCGCGTGACGAGGTCATTGTCACCGAAGACCAGGCTGAAATGGAAGCGGTTGCGCCCGTCGCCGAAAAAATGACGGAAGAAGTTGAGAAAAAAGAAGAAGATGGTGATGAACCGAGCAAAAAATAGTGGAGGCATTAAAGCATGTCCATATCTGCTGATAAAGTAAAAGAGTTGAGAGAGAAAACCGGTGTCGGCATCATGGAGTGTAAAAGCGCACTCACCGAAACGAATGGCGATCTGGATAAAGCCGTTGACCTGCTCCGCAAGAAAGGGATTGCATCTGCTGAAAAACGAGCAGGCCGGGAAACCAAAGAGGGCATGATCGAAGCCTACATCCATCCCGGCAGCCGCCTGGGAGTGCTTGTCGAGGTGAATTGCGAAACTGATTTTGTGGCCAAGACAGATGACTTTCGCGGTTTTGTTAAGGATATCGCCATGCAAATTGCGGCGACAAATGCGCGAGTGGTTGACCGCGAGGAATTCTCGCCGGAAGAAATAGAGAAAGAAAAAGAAATCTATACGCAGCAGGCGAAAAATGAAGGTAAGCCTGAAAATATCATCGAGCGATTTGTCAACGGCAAGCTTGAAAAGTTCTATCAGGAGTCTGTGCTGCTTGAGCAGAGTTTCATCAAAGATCCGAACAAGAACGTAAACGAGCTTCTAACCGAAGTGATAGCCAAGACCGGGGAGAACATCCAAATCAAACGATTTGTGAGATACCAACTCGGTGAGTAGCGAAAAACCGAGCACGGAATTACGCCAAATGCGACAACCAAGCTATAAGCGGGTTCTGCTCAAACTCAGCGGCGAAGCGCTGATGGGCAAGCAGGGCCTGGGTATTGACCCGCAAACTGTAGAAGCTATTGCTTTGGAAATTAAAGAGGTAAGCGAACTCGGGGTTGAAATTGGCATTGTCATCGGTGGTGGAAACATATTCCGTGGCTTGTCCGCAAGCGCACGTGGTATGGACCGCGTATCAGCCGATTATATGGGTATGCTGGCAACGGTCATAAATGCTATGGCGTTGCAGGACTTCCTGGAACGACATGGCGTGTATACCCGTGTGTTAACGGCAATCAAAATGGAAGAAGTGGCCGAGCCGTTCATTCGCCGGCGCGCCATGCGTCATCTGGAAAAAGGCCGAGTCGTGATTTTCGCTGCCGGAACCGGCAATCCTTACTTTACAACAGATACTGCAGCGGCCCTCAGAGCCGTCGAAGTTGAAGCAGACGTCATTCTCAAAGGCACCAAAGTGGATGGCGTTTATGACTCTGATCCTATGAAGAACGATGACGCAATAAAGTATGAACAACTGACCTATCTTGATGTTGTTAAGCGACGACTACAAGTTATGGACTCTACTGCTGTTACCCTTTGCATGGAAAACAAACTACCAATCGTCGTTTATAATCTCACCAGAAAAGGTTACTTAAAGCGTGTCATCTTAGGTGAGTCATTAGGAACCAAAATCTCGGGTGCATGACATGGATATGAACGAATTAATGCGCGATTGCGAAAAACGCATGCAGAAAGCGGTCGAGAACATGAAGCTGGAGTTCAGCAAAATCCGCACAGGCAGAGCCTCGACTGCTCTTCTGGATACGGTGCGTGTTTCTTATTACGGCAACATGGTGCCCCTCAAGCAAGTCGGCACCATCAACACGCCGGAGCCGCGTCTGATCACAATTCAGCCCTGGGAAAAAAACATGATCGGCGAGATCGAGAAAGCGATCATGAAAGCAGACCTCGGGTTGACGCCGGTCAATGACGGCAACATTATCCGCTTGCCCATCCCGCAATTGACCGAAGAGCGCAGAAAAGACCTTGTGCGCTTGTGTCATAAACTCGCAGAGGAGGGACGGATCGCCGTTCGCAATATTCGCCGGGATGCAAATGACAGCCTTAAGAAGGCCCAGAAGGATACAGAAATCTCTGAGGACCAATGCCACACAGCTATGGCCGATGTCCAGAAACTGACCGACCAATATGTCAGTCAGGTCGACGATTTACTCAAGGCAAAAGAAGATGAGGTGATGGAAGTTTAACGCCGCCTTCGCCAATTGGCATAAGATGCAAGCCGTTTCCAATTTGCTGGGAGCGGCTTTTTCGTTGCGGCGGCTGTAAACCGGTTGGATTGGTTATGACCCCTGTTGTGATAGCAAGAAGTTTCGTCCTCAGCATGTGTCTGATCTTGTCGAGCGCCCCCCAGAGCTTGCCTCAGTCTGGCGCTCTTGATGCTACCGTGAAGTTTCTTGCCTACCTGCCTGATACAAACGCCGATTTCCAGCTCAGCGAGCCCCGGGCCCTGGCAGTTGATGCAAATGCCAATGTTTTTGTTGTTGACACGGGCAACAATCGTGTGCTCAAATTCAATTTAAACAGCGAAATCCTGGCAAGCATTGGCGGCTTTGGCTGGCAACCCGAAACATTTGACCGACCACTCGACATATCTCTGAAAAACATGCTCGATGTCTTTGTCGCCGACTATAATAATCAACGCATCGAACGTTACGATAGAGACTTGAATTATATCGCCTCTTACGCCGCCAGCGAGAGCGAACCTGAGAATCTACGCTTTGGATTTCCCTCGGGTGTTGATATCTCCCGTCACGGCGAACTGTTTATCTGTGACAACGAAAATAACCGAATTCTGAAACTCAGCGCTTTCGGCGAGCCGCTGCTCAGTTTCGGTGACTTCAACTGGGGTGAAGGACAATTGCGAAATCCGTCTCGTATTGATGTCACCGCCAATGACAGGGTTTATGTCTCAGACCGGGATGCGAATGAAATCGTGGTGTATGATTATTATGGCAACTTTGCGTTTCGATTCGGAAAAGATATATTAAAGCAACCGGCGGGCCTGCTAAAAGACACGCGGGGTCTGTTCGTGGCCGACTCTGGCAACCACAGAGTTGTCATTTTTGATCACAAGCATCAATTCTCATTTGCCTGGGGAAGCAAGGGCGAAAAGGCCGGCGCGTTTCACTCGCCGATGGACGTCGCGGTCCAGGACAACCGGATATTTGTGCTGGACTCCGGCAATAACCGTGTACAAGTCTTCGAGATCGGGACACCGGAGCCGTAGAGCTAAAAAGACTTGATTTATGGCGGCATTGTTCCTACTTTTGTATAAACATAAACAATAATTTGATGGAGGTCAGCAGCACGGCTTGATACTGTAATTTGAAATGAAGGTGATAGGTGCTGGGCATTACAAAATGTTCAGCACAGGTGCAAACATCACATAGCCATAATCAAACTCAAGCTGAACCTCCGAAATTGTTGTTTCATAAATCCCACAATTTTGGTCGATGTCTGCTGCTGGCGGCTGTTGCTGCTGTTGTAAGTTCGGCCGTGGCACAGACAAGCAGGCAACCCCTCACATCTATATCTGCTTTCGAAAAGGTTGTTGTCATCAGCGTCGATAGTGCTCAGTCAAGCATTGCCTTGCCTGACAGCTTCCTGATTCCACACTCGGAAGCCGTACGATGGGATTCTGTCGCTTTACACAGGCCGGCAGACTACACCATGAACTATATCGATGGCATCATTTTTTTGAAGTCATCGATTCACACTTCGGATTCACTGCGGGTGGCATACAAAATCTTTCCGTTTGCTCTGCGCAAGAGTTATGCGCACCGCCAGCCCATCCACGCGAAAACAGACTCGGCTGCACCGGCCGGCAATTCTTCCGGTCAGCGGGTATCGGCGTCGCCTCAGCCGGCGCCGGGTTCGCCGGACTTTCTGCCCACCGGGTTGCGCAAGAGCGGTAGTATTATCCGCGGCGTTTCCGTCGGCTCAAATCAGGGCCTACAGGTAAACTCCGGGTTGCGTTTACAGATCGAGGGTAAACTTGCTCAAAATATTGACGTGGTTGCCTCACTTACGGACCAGGATACACCCATTCAACCCGAAGGCAACACACAAACCTTGAACGAAATCGACAAGGTATTCATTCAGATAACGGGTTCAAAC
>CAZVSL010000563.1:0-4180 GCA_964629935.1 uncultured Calditrichaceae bacterium
CTTATGTGCTGCTGAAAGAAGGCGTGGAGCCGGAAGCGGTAGAGTCTAAACTCCCGCTTCTGGTCAGAAAATATGTCGATCCGCAGATTCAGAAAGCGGTTGGCATCACTTACGATCAACTGGTACAATCAGGCGGCAGCTATGAGTACTTTCTACAGCCGCTCACCGATATCCATTTACATTCTGATCTCGACTATGAAATCGAGCCGAATGGCAACGCTGCAACCGTAACTATATTCGGATTGATTGCCGCCATAATTCTGCTCATTGCATGTGTCAATTTTACCAATCTGGCGACAGCGCGTTCGGCGAATCGCGCCAAAGAGGTCGGAGTTCGCAAAACGCTCGGATCAAACCGGGCGCAATTGGTGTGGCAGTTTTTGGCTGAGACGGTGTTCCTGGCTGTAATCGCGGTGATTCTGGTTCAGCTTGTGTTGCCCTGGTTCAACGAGCTTACCGGCAAACAGCTCGCGCTCGGTCTGTCCGGCAGTTGGATGATTTGGCCGTTGCTGGCTGCCGTCGCCGGTATCGTCGGTGTACTGGCCGGCATCTATCCGGCCCTTTTTCTGGCTTCATTTAAGCCGGTAAAAGTTCTGCGTGCGGCAGGTGGCCGTTCCCGTGAAGGTCATGGCGGCCGGCTGCGCTCAGCGCTGGTTGTGTTTCAATTTACGGTGTCTATTATTCTCATAATCGGTGTATTCGTTGTGCGCAACCAATTGGAGTTCATTCAGAATAAGCGCCTGGGTTTTGACAAGGAGCACGTGGTCATCGTTCATAAGACCGATGACATCGGCGCACAAATACAGCCGTTCATGCAAAGCCTGAAGCAACATGCCAAGATCATCAATGCCAGCAACTCTAATACGCTGCCTGGCCTGCCGTTTAACAGTAACGTTCATCAGGTGGAGGGCGCGCCGAGCGCAGAACAGCACTTGTTGTTTGATATGCGCGCAGACCACGATTTTGCCGCGACTTATCAGGTGCAGCTAACTGAAGGCCGGTATTTTTCACGCGAATGGCCTACGGACTCATCCGGAATTATCCTCAATGAAACTGCAGTTCGCGCCATGGGCATTGAGCAGCCGGTGGGCAAGAAGGTGATCGCTGCCGGCCCGACGCCGCAGCAATCCGACAAGTATACCATCATCGGCGTGGTTGAGGATTTCCATTTCGAATCTTTGCATCAGAAAATCCGGCCCATGGCGATCAAGCTTTTTGATCGGAAGGGATTTGGCCGGTATATATCCGTGCGTCTTGCCCCTGGTGAGCTGCAGCAGACAATTTCGTACATCGAAAATACCTGGCGCGAGTTTGCCGGCAACCAGGCATTTGAATACACTTTTTTTGACCAGGATTTTGCCAAACTCTATGATGCGGAGCAGCGCACCAGTGATGTGCTCACTTTGTTTGCCGGGCTGGCTGTTATCATTGCCTGCCTGGGCTTGTTTGGCCTGGCCTCCTTCACCACCGAACAGCGCACCAAGGAAATCGGTATCCGCAAAGCGCTGGGCGCCTCTGCAGCAGGAGTCGTGGTACTGCTGTCGCGTCAATTCACGGGCTGGGTCATCCTGGCAAATCTCATCGCCTGGCCTCTGGCCTATCTGCTGACGCAAAACTGGCTACAGAATTTCGCCTATCATACAGATTTTGAATTCGTACATTTTATTTTTGCGGCGGGATTGGCGCTGCTGATCGCGCTTGTCACGGTGAGTTACCAGACTATCCGGGCGGCATTGGCAAATCCGGTGGAGTCGTTAAGATATGAATAACGAAATCGCTAGCTTCGTGTGAGATGGATTCATTGCGATATGAGTGATATGAAACGGGAGATTGACCGGCCCCCTGTCTTTCCTTTGTCGGCGTTATGCTTCCTCCGGCAGCCAGGTCTCATGTACATACAGCCATAACAAGCCATTGGGCGTGCCGGGTTGGTCGCGAAAAATGACCGTGCTGAGGCGGCCTCGGGTCTTGCCTTCAACTTCCTGCCATTCTTCGTAGGTGGCCAGATAGAGTCCATCACCGAGGGAGCGGCTGCGCACGTTTTCGATCCAGATGCGGTAAGCTTTGCGTGAGGCATAAGCCTGATTGACTGCCTTGAGCAGATTGTTGCGGCGTGTGGTCTGTCCGGAGGGCGAAATGATCTCAAAATCGCCAGAAATGACACCGGAGAGGCGGTTGAAGCCTCTGTCCGTATCCTTCAGACTACCGGTAAACCAATCCTCAAAAAATTGGTGCAATTCCACGATTTCTTTCTTGATGTGTCTCATGATGTTCGCTTTCGGTTTTTGCCATCGCTAACTTCTGCTGCAATGATCTTAAAACTCCTTTTTATCTTTCTGTCTTTCATTTTCTGTCTCGCATCTGCTAGCGCAAAATGAAGCCATGCCTCAACACGTCCTCAGGATCTAACCACCACTCATTACGGCCGGTCAGGAATGCCGTACCTTCCACTTCCGGAATCACTGCCTGATGTGGTCCGAAGGTGGTTGTTTCTACCACCCGGCCTGTAAATGTGCTGCCGATGATACTTTCGATCACCATCGGCTCATTCAAGTCGATTTCGCCGCGGGCGTGGTGAATGGCCATTCGCGCGCTCACGCCCGTGCCGGTGGGTGAGCGGTCGACTTCGCCTTCAGCGAAGATGCAGACATTGCGGCTGTCCGCACTTGCGGATTCAGGCGGGGCGATGAAGATGGTACCGTACAGAAAGCCCAGGTCCGGCTCAAACGGATGCTCGATTGCACGGCTGGCCATTACTGCCTGTTTGATCGCCATGCCGGTTTCGATGAGCGCCCGGAAATCTCTCGGCGTGCAGGTGAGTCCGACATCACTGGCCTGCACGAATGCGTAATAAGCGCCGCCAAAAGCCAGATCATACCTCACTTTGCTGAGTCCGGGAACATCGGTGACTTCATCCAGCGCCACGACAAACGATGGCACATTCTGGAAACGCACGCTTGTCACGCGGCCCTTATCTACTTTTGCAAACGCCGTGATGAGACCGGCGGGAGAATCAATCTTGACGACCGTTTCAGGAGATTGCATTGGCAGCAGGCCCGTTTCCAGTGCGACTTTCGTGACCGCGATGATGCCATGACCGCACATGGTACTGAAGCCTTCATTGTGTATAAACAGCACGCCGAAATCGGAGTCTTCAGTGGTTGGCGGCGTGATGAGGCAGCCGTACATATCGGCATGACCGCGCGGCTCCCACATCAAGGCCGTACGCAGATGGTCGTAATGCTCTCTGGCAAAACGCCGGCGCGCGAGTATGGTATCTCCATCCAATTCCGGAAAACCGGCGATGATCACGCGCAGAGGCTCACCGGCGGTGTGGGCATCGATTGTGATGATTCTCTGCCAGTCGGCCGGTGGTTGATATTCTTGCATCTGGTTGAGATGTTCAGGGTATTTCTTCATTGTGAAGAGAATAGAGGAAGCCGCCAATAGAAACCGCACCCCGCTAATCTACTTATTTCTTTTCTTGAGCCTTTTAAGTGCCTGCAAGTCTTGCCTATCTTTAGGGCGTCCGGCGGCTTCTTTCATCTTGATTAAGTCGTCAAGACTTGCAAAGTAAGCCTTTGTAGAGCCGATCTTGCTGGCTACTTTGTTTTGCCACGCTTGCTCGAAGGTCAAACCCGCAACAAATGGATGCAAGTCTAATTCAAGAACGTATTGACGAATCAGAATCTTGTTGTGCTGTGCATCTTCTGCAGATATATCTGTCAAATCGTAACCAAAGTCAGACAATGCTTTCAAGGCCTTTTTGACATTGGTTAGATCCGAGTCTATGAATATGTCGATGTCTAATGTCGCCCTGGCATATCCGTGCACAGGAAACGCTGTGGCTCCAATGACAATGTAGCGAACCCTATTTTCGTTTAACAATTTCAGGAGTTTTTCGGTGTCCATGATCATGCAGCAGTTGTGCCATTTCCAGCGATTTTCGAAACATCATCTCAAATCGCTGCTCAGTCGTGAGTGAGAGCAGATAGTCGAGCTCGAAATCGAGCTCTTTTTCTTCGTCATTTTGTTTCAGCTTCAGGATCATTCTAAGTTCTCTAAGTCTGCCAAATCTTGATGTCTCCCGAACGAGCCCCGTAAGCAGCACGGAGTTCTTACGAACGGAACCAAATCAAATATTAAAACGGAAAAATCAAAACGACAGCCTTTTTTGAAT
>CAZVSL010000564.1:0-4169 GCA_964629935.1 uncultured Calditrichaceae bacterium
TTGGCGACCTGGTTGGCAAGCCACATGAACGGCAGCCGTCCGGTAAAGATGCCGGTGCCGCCGCGCACCTGCATGGTTCGGTCGCCATAAACATCCCAGTTGAACCCGAAGCGAGGCGAAAACAATACCTGTGTGCCGGGAAATTCCGATACGTTGAGGTCTTCGAAGTTGTCTTCATCATCCATCAACACCAGGCGACTCGCCAGATCATTCTCCGGAATATCACTAAAATAGAGCGGGAAGTCAACCCGCAAACCCATCGTAACATTCATTTTGTCTGAAGCGGCCAATTCGTCTTGCACATAGAAGCCGAGCTGCCCCAGGTCGGTCTCATCTACTTTGAACGGCTCCTGGCTAAACTGCAGAACCGTCTGATTGAAGTCTATCTGGTCCGGGTTGTCAGGGTCGGTCAGCCTGAAAAAATCCTCGAGCGAAAAGAAGGTGCCGCCGCCGAGGGCCTCGAGCTGCGCCGGCGCTGTGAACACACCGTAATAAAACGGATTGAACGAGCGGTTAAATTTGAACACTTCCAGGCTGGCGCCGAATGTGAGCGCATGCTTCTCGATAAAGATGCTAAAATCATCCGTCACGCGCCACACGTCCTGATCGACAAAATTGTTGATAGAAAACGGCTCATGACCAAGCGTTGTGTAGGTCGTATCGTCAACGATGATCTCGATGGTCGGGAATGGCTCGCTAAAGGGGTCGCGCAAATCCCGGAAGCGGTCGTAACCGAGAAAGAGACGGTTTGCAAACTGGTGGCCTTCGCGACTATCGATTTCGATAGCGAATGAGTTGAGCTCATTGTTTATTTCATAACCCGCGTCGCGGAATGGCAGGCTGTATTGGTTCGGCCCGCGCCCCAGATCATTAAAGGCAAGCTCAAACGGATCGGGCGGCCGATCACGCCGGGCATCGAGCCGGTTATAACGGAACGAGACATTGTTGAAAGGGTTGATGTTCCAGTCCACTTTCAACAAGAGTTTTTCATTGTTGGTTTCGTGCTCATAATTTTCAAACGGTCCGGGGTCGTAGCCGTAGGCCCGACGCATGCGTTCCCGAATTGCCAGCAGATCTTCAGCGCGTACACGCGACACATTGGGGCCGCCGAACCCGGAGCGCGAGGCGCGAAACGTTGTGGCCAGATCATCCCGGCGCTCCATCTCTGCGTTCAGAAAGAAAAACATGCGGTTGGGGTTCAGTGGACCACTGATGGCGAAGCCAGTCTGGTGAAATGACATGTCCGGGTTGATAATTTCTTCGCCGCTGACCTCGCCGCCAACGAAGCTTTCGCTGCGGAGATAGCTGTAGAGCGAGCCGCGCCACTCGTTGTCGCCGCTGCGGGTGATGGTGTTGATGCTGGCGCCGGTAAAGCCACTCTGGCGCACGTCAAATGGCGCGACATTAACCTGAATCTGTGCGATGGATTCAAACGGTACGGGTTGCGCGTTGCTCTGCCCGCCCGGCGCCGGGTGCTCCAGGCCGAACGGATTGTTAAAGGATGAACCGTCGAGCAGGAGGTTGTTGTAATGCCAGTTGCGACCGCTAAAGCTGAAGTTGCCATCGCTGCGCGGGTCCAGACGAAACAGGTCATTGGCGCTGCGGGTGATAGAGGGCAGCAGACTGACTTGTTCCCGCTGGATGAGCGTGGCTGCGCCCGTGCGGTCTGTGTTCAAGATGCGATTTTGCAGACCGGTAACATGAACGGAGTTGAGAAGAAGCGTTTCCTGCTTGAGCTGAAAATTCAGGCGCAGGCTTTGGCCCAGGGAAACATAAATGCTATCCTGCCAGAGGGTCTTGTAGCCGACATGCGAGACGCGCAAGAAGTAGGGCCCGCCAACTCGTATGTGGGCGATGTTGAACTCACCGCCCGTGCGAGCAGCAGAACCGTAGATAGTCCGGCTCGGCCGGTGCACCGCGATGACGTTCGCACCCGGCAATGGTTCGCCTTTACCATTAGTAACCACGCCCTGCAAGCCGGCAGTCGTGACGCCCTGACTCTGTAAGGTAGTCGTTAACATAAGCACAAGTAAGAAAGCGCATGCAAGCAAAGAGCCGCTGCTGCGGAGCCAGGATGCAGCGCTACGTTGTATCCGTTTTACTCGGGAGCCGAGAAACAGACCGCGTGTTCCTCTCATTTCCCCTCCTTCATAGGTGAATGCAAGGTGCGGCTTTGGCCAGAACGGATGGAATCTAACCGAAAGCAACTTTGTACAAACAATACCGAAAATGGAAATCGCAACTCGGAACCGGAACCGGCAAGCAGGTGATAACTTGCGATTTCCACAACCGCGGCTTTCGATGGCGGCTTGGCCGCATAAGGCGTGCTATGATATGACTTCTTATGCTTGCAATAAATGCAAAGAATGAGAAGTAAATCGGCCCATGCGGCTTTGCCGCGCTGGGAAACCTCACCGAATTCGCAGGTATATTCTCCTAAAAGTAACACAGAATCGTAACATAGTCAAGTTTTTCGAATCTTCTTAGCAGAAAATATGAAATTGCTGCCGAGACAAAAAATCTGCTTGCATATTAAGATAAAACTACTAAATTTAGACTCTGTTTTGGTGGGCGTAGCTCAATTGGCAGAGCACCGGATTGTGGTTCCGGTCGTTGGGGGTTCAAGTCCCCTCGCTCACCCTTTTTTATGTCAGATTCAAAAAATGTCCCCTTCGTCTAGTGGCCTAGGACTCAGGACTTTCATTCCTGCAACAGGGGTTCGACTCCCCTAGGGGACGCCAAAATACAAAGGCCGGAATTCAGATTGAATTCCCGGCCTTTTTTATGTTGTCTTCTGATAACCTGACGCGTCTGTACTGCACACAACACTAAGTTTTGCGGATGTGAAGCGAATACCGCAACTGTCACCTGCCTCGTTTCAATTTCTCAATCTCTGTCTTTGCATACACTATTTGGCTGTGGTGATGCGACGGCGCCATACTTATGAATTTTTGAAACGCGGCGATCGCTGATTTTGCCTGACCGGCATAAGAATGTGCGTAGCCTTTCCAATAGTATGCCCAGTAAAAATTGGCGTCCTGCGCAATAACGTTGTTGAATGCCTCCACTGCTTTTGCATATTTTCCGGCCTTGTAGTAGCTCTCACCAAGCTTGTACTCGTACTGCATATTGCCGGGATGGCGCTGCAGGGCTTGCGTCAGGTCTTCGGCCGCTTTGAGATAATGGCGACGCTCGATGTGGGTGAGTGCGCGCTGATAATACGCCCGGGTAAAATCAGGCTTCTTTTGGATGCAGCGGCTGAAATCCTTCACCGCCGTGCTATATTGATGCAGGCCGCGATAAGCCAGCGCACGATTGTAATATGAGTGCACGTAGTCCGGATTGATCTTGATGGCTCGGTCAAAGTCCCGAATTGCAGCCTTATAATCTTCCCGCTCAAGCCGCTGCACGCCACGATTATGGAAGGCCTCGTTCACCACCGTGCTGTTTTCCCACTGTGGAAAGGAGTCCAGCGCGACTTCAAAATCTCTGATGGCTGCATCGTAGTTTTTTTCCAGGCACCATACAAAACCTCGCTCAAAGCGGGCGATGGCGCTCGGCTGAATTTCGATGGCTTGGCTTAAGTCGGCCACGGCCTTGTCACTTGTTTCGTTTTTCGCATGGGTCTTGCCACGCCAGAGATACGGCAAGGGCGAATCGCCAGCAAGCTCGATTGCCCGGGCGAAGGTCTTTGCCGCTTCCTCAAATTTCTTCTGGTTGGCCTGTGCTTCGGCTTTTAGCAGGTAGAAAGGAAAGTAGTCCTTATGTTTATCGATGACTTTTCGGAATCGCTTTTCAGCTTTCTTATGTTTGGCCTTGTAAGCCTCGTCCACGCCTCGGAAAAAATCGTCGGTATATTTTTCTTCGATGACTTCGTTCTGCATATCATTCAGGATTTTCAAAAACAGCATGCTGCTGATGCGCACCTGCCAGTGAGCTTGCGCAGACTCAAACTTCTCACGCGCTTTTTCAAATTTCTTATCCTCAGCCAGGGCAACGCCATCGACGAGCAGGGTGGTGGGTCGAAAGTCATTGTTGCTTTGCGCCTGACTGGCGTAGCCATAAAACCATAACGTAACCAGTGCGCTCCAGAATATCCATCGTGACTTCATACTATTCCCCTGTTGCAGTTTGTTAAGTGGCTTTAAAAATATGGTCGGCAATATAAG
>CAZVSL010000565.1:0-4134 GCA_964629935.1 uncultured Calditrichaceae bacterium
GTTCCAGGGCTTGCCAGCCGCGCCGGGCATGCGATTTATACTTGTTGTCCAGCCAGCCCTGGCGTACGCCTCGCGCCATGGCGAGAACGAACATGGCCGTACACGAGGTCTCTTCGTACGACTGGGGATGGTCGAGCACCTGATGCCACATGCCGCTTTCGTCCTGGCAGCGGCTCAAACCAGCCATGTGGTCTTGAAATAACTCCAAAATCCGGCCATATTGCGGGTGTGACTGCGGCAGGTGCAGCAAAGCCTCTGAGCTTGCCCAGGCAACCCAGCCGTTTGCCCGTCCCCAGAACGCAACTGAAGTCTGTTGCTCCGGCTCAAACCAGCCATGTTTGTACAGGCCCGTTTCGCTATCGTACAACAATTGGTTGAAAGTTACAACCTGATTTGCAACATCATCATAGATTTGCGTGTTGTTTCTCAGCCTTGCCACCCGCAGCATGAAGGGCGCGCTCATGAACAGATCATCTGCCCAGACCGTCCACTCCACCGGCTCCGGGCGACAAAAAACGCCGTTCTGAAGCCGCACCTGTTCATGGCTTACGTACTCGCTGAGAGGCGAGATGATAGCATCATACTGGCCGGCGTTGCGCAGTTGCAGCTCTACAAACGGCAGCGCCGGCGCACCGGCATCATCGAGCATGGTGCGGCGGAACAAACGGTGGTAGCTGCCGCGATAGGCATGCAGCTCTTCATATTGCCATTTGAAATAGTCATAATGCTGCAAGGCGAAGTCACAATATCGTTTGGCGAAATCAGCATAACCTGACTCGCCTGTAGCATCGCTTAGAGCCAGCATGGCCAACATCAGAGCGCCGTTGGCATAATGCCATTCGATGTAAGACTCGCGTTGATAGCTGTTCTCCGCTGGGATCACAAGCTCGGCCAGCATGTTTTGTGGCAGGGTACGCCAGACGAAGTGCTTGCTATCAAATGTATAGAGCGGCCTGATTTCAACTTCCGGTGGAAAAACCGTAGCGATGGCATCTTCGTCACTGGCAAAGGGACCGACAAACAGCCAGTTTGACATCACCGGCTCATCAGATTCGATATCCAACGTGAAGTGGACGGAACGTTCTTGCTCACGGCTTGGCGTCAGCGCTCTGAGCAGACACACCCAATCATCGCTTGTGGCAGCCGATTTAATCAAAACCGAATTTGGGCCCCGGTTTAAAGACAGCTCGAATGTGTCTTCGAATTCCACCATATTATAGGCAATTTCACGGATGGCAGCGGCATCCTTGTCCTTGCGATGTAAAACCAATTTCCCGTTCAGCCAGAGTTTCACGGCAGAGCTGCTGCTCAGGCCGAACCGGATGGTCGTATCTTGCTGGCTATGTATGAGGCTGCGGGCATACGCAGCTCCCAAACTTTGCTGCGAATAGAGGCTGCCAAAATCCAGAACCTGAATGCCGAGCACCGGCTGTTGTGGTGCTTGCGTGAATTCAAAGGCAGTTTCCCGAATCACCTTGTCGGCAATGGATTTGGCGACTTGCAGCGGCTCGCTCGCATTTTGAGCATCGCTGTCAGTAATTAGCAGCCCCAGAAACAAGGCGAGACAGAAGCCGGGGCAAAACCTATGAAGATATGCTCGAAGGTTCATTTTATCCTCGATCGAATGATTCATAACCGGCGAACTAAAATGGTCACCAGGGCGTGCCCCGGGAGCGTTACAGTCGCCCTCTGGCCGCGTTCCTTGATTTCGATTGTCTTGCTCGCCACCGTACCGGCCTCACGCTTGATGACGATCTTATACCTACCCGGCTCGAGCTGCCAGAAGCGCATGGTTACATCGTCTGGTTCAACAGCGTGCATAAAAACATCTACACTGAGCCGGTCAGGACCCGTCTCCGTCACCAGCGCCGTAAAGTCGTCATCCGTACCCTCCCAGGAAACGGCAAAGTATGGTGAGGCGCTTTCGGAAATCCCGTCGCCGGTCAGCATCGCTTTCAGATGTTGGGAGCCCGGCGCATAAACGCGGTCTGTGTGCAACACCTCGGATGTCAACAATGGCGTATTGTATCGCACTGCGCTGAGCGTACGCTCCAACCCTGAAACAAGGTGAGATTGCTCGCCGGTAAGCCTGTAGCGCAGATAAGGTGTGCCGTAACGCAGCAGCAGCTCATCGTATTCCTGATCGCCGGTGAGCAGCCGCCATTGGCCCACAACACTCCAAAAGTTTGCCTTGCGCTGCAAATGCGCTGCGGTCCATTCAGGCGAACCCGGGGTGGCGCTGCTGCCGTTTTTCTGCGGCGTATGCTGTTTTATTAATTCCAGGGCTGCAAACATCGGCTGCAAAAGCGTTTCATCGCCAGTGAGCGTAAAAGTGAACAAAAGCTGATCCATCATCATACTGCCAACATGATGGCGCCAGTCGAAATAATTCCAGTACATGTTTGCCCTGTACCAGGTCGGCTCATCGCCGTTGATGGCTTCATCCGGGAAGCGTACCGAGGCCGGGATGATACCAGCAGGTTTGCCCTTGTCTGTACCTGCCGAAATCTCAGCCCAGGCGCGGGACCATTCGTGCAGAGCCTTGACGACCTCGGCGTCGCCAGTGCGCCAGACAAGATAGCGTACAGCCTTGACCGCCCGGCAATTATACTCGAGGTCGCGATTCTTCGGCGGCTCGGTGTCGACTTCTGTAGAGCTGAACCACGCCGAACGGAAAAACCGGCGCCCGCTCTCAGAATAGCCGGTCCAGAGATTTTGAAAATAGTCGGCTGAATAGCGCAGGCGATCCGTGTACTCAGGGTTGTCGCTGTAGACAGCCATGGCCGGAGCGGTGTCGGAAATGAATTCAGAAGAGTGCTCAACATCGATGGCAGCTTTCGAATAGCCGCGATACACTTTGGGACTCTCCCAAACGCCATCCGCCAGCTTGCGCCAGCCTCTGAGCGCGATGGTATCGCCGGCCATCACCAGCGGCGTCCACCAGCGCAGCAGCTCAACGTCGTCTCCGAGCTTGCCTCCGAACTCTCCGTTTTCGGCCTGTTGTTCCAGAACCCACCAATGGGCAATATTGCGCAACCGGCACAGAAGCTCGCGTTGGGCGTTTGACCAGGCCGGTGCGCTTTTTGACGCTTGTAGCTCATCACATGGGTCAGGAAGATCGACTTTCTCGCCATTGTACATAGCCAGAAGCTCATCTTCGGGATATCTTTGATAGAGAATCTGTAGATCGCGTTGGCTGCCGGAAAGCTCATTCGGCCCGCCGCGTTCAGCGGCAAGCCAGTAGAGCAGCCGGCCGCGATTCCACAAGGCGCGCTCATAGAACGGATAGTCGGCGACCTCGTCTCGACTCAGAAGCCCATCAAGCAGCATGACCGCCTGATGAAAACGATCAAAAATACTCAGGCCGGATTCCAGGCGTGCCCACTCCCAACCGCGCAGCTCATAATGGGTCTCGGCCTCTTGCAATAACTCCACTTGGTCAATCCAGTAAGAGGCAAACACGTTATCTGCACTGTCTTTCAGGTTGCGCAGATCTTGCAAGATTGCATCCAGGGAGGCGTCAGAGCCATAGCGACCTGCGGCATGCATGTGCTGCAATAGAGCCTCAGCGGCAGCAGTTTGCGGAGTTGGGTCAGGGTGTAGGGTGAATC
Organism: uncultured Calditrichaceae bacterium; assembly: GCA_964629935.1. Lineage (GTDB taxonomy): Bacteria > Zhuqueibacterota > Zhuqueibacteria > Oceanimicrobiales > Oceanimicrobiaceae > CAZVSL01. The sequence goes on from CAZVSL010000565.1 coordinate 3,612, forward strand.
CCAGCACACGCACATCATCGTCGCCGGCTATGACTTCATAAGAGAATCCGTCCTGTGCAACTTGCGCAGCGCCGTGAAAGAGGCGATAGCTCGATTGCAAATCCGTACGCGGCTCCGCCGGCGGCGCGAAAGCGTGCCAGTCGGGATCAACCGATTCGCCACAAAGCACAATAGCCGCCGTGCTGGAATCCTCTTTGCCCGATTCCAGCCAGAGCGTCAACCACCATTTGCCTTCCGGCAGATTGGCGCGAAAGGCGAGGCGTCTCCCGGCCACGCCGTCGATGCTGAAGTCATCTCTGGAGCGCGCTTCTTCATGGCGCACAAACGCCTGCTGCGGCTTCTCAAGCCAACCGAAGCCTCTGTCTTCAGCAAACAGGTGTTCTGGCGCCAGGCGGCCGGCGTTTTCAGCCAGGTTGGAATCGGCCGGCCCGGCATCAAACCGGTACGGCCGGCGCGGCAGATCGTCTGCAATGCCAATGCCGGCAATAGTCATCACGCCTGTAAAGAGAAACACATACCATTT
>CAZVSL010000566.1:0-2042 GCA_964629935.1 uncultured Calditrichaceae bacterium
AACAAAAGTAAAATCGCCATTTTCGCGAGTCAGAAATACAGCATCTGTGATGTTCTCCAGGACGGTCCGGTGCAGCTCTTCGGATTCACGCAACTCCGCTTCGAGTCTTTGTCTCTTTTTGGCCTCACGCAATGCGCTTTGCAAAGCAAGGGGTAATCTCGACAGTCTGCTCAGGCTGACATAGTCAAACGCGCCTTGCTTAATGCTCTCGATGATGCACTCTTCATCCACTTGCTGCGCCAGCATAATAACAGGTCGATTCATACAGCGAGCCTTTACGAATGACAATGTGGAGGCGCCGTTGCAGGCTGCGTCATCATGGTCGGCAAGTATCACATCGAAAGCTTCCTTCTCCAGCATTGTCGTAAAGCGTCTGCGATTGTTTGCTACGTGAACCTGACACCGGTAGGGACTCCCTTGAAGCGCACAACGTATAGCTTCTACGTTGTCGTGTTTCTGTGTCAGATAAAGTACCTTAATTCCTGCGGACATTTGCCTTCCTCTTCACAACAACCGGGCGATTCATACCGTGACCTTTTTTTCATCTAACTTGAATTATTCAAGCAACAGAGCGGGATGGTCGGGGTGCTCGGCCTGGCTTGACTTTTTCTGTCTATTCACACTGAATGAAGTGTGAACACGGAGCGCACCACCATAACTTAGAACATCGATTCTATGCCCTAAAATGCCGATTTGTGCGATTACTCTTGCACTTTTGTAAAAAGTGCCAAAGTATGGTGCAAACAACCGAAAAAACACAAACTGCAGAGCAGCAGAAGGTAGAAGTGGATATCGAATTCGAAAGCGACCAGTTTGCGGATTGCCACACCCCTTGTTAATTGCCCCGACTTATTCTAATATATAAACTTTGCAAATACAGATAAATATTTGATTATTACTGATCAAGCAGAATATCAAAATGTGTCATTTTCTTGATTTTGTTGTTTACCGCAACTGTCAAATTCGATATCTTGACAGGTCTAAAAAAGAGCAGAATCTACTCTCCACCCACAAACCAAAGGAAGTAACATGACCGGTTCATTTATCACGCATCTCACATGCAGCGAATGCGAGCACAACTTCGACCATCGGCAATTGCAGACCTATTGTCCGGACTGCAATAAACCTCTGTTAGCGGTCTATGATCTGGAGCAAGCCCAGACTCAATGGCACAGAGAGAGGCTTGTGGCAAGAGCTCCCGATCTCTGGCGTTACCGCGAGTTATTACCGGTACTGGAACAGAACAACATCATCTCGTTGGGAGAAGGGTATACGCCGCTGATACGAATCCGGAAATCCGTCAGTGGATTGGGGCTCAGAAATGTTTGGATCAAAGACGAGTCACAGATTCCCACTGGCAGTTTCAAAGCGCGTGGACTCGCCATGGCTATTTCCAAAGCGCATGAGCTGGGCGTGACTGAAGTGGCAATCCCGACCGCAGGCAACGCCGGCGGCGCCCTGGCAGCTTATGCCACAAAAGCCGGCATGACCTGCCACATTTATATGCCCCGCGATGTGCCGCGCATCAACTACATGGAGGCCAAACTCACAGGCGCGGAAGTCGTGCTGATAGATGGTCTCATCAGCGACTGCGGCAAAATTGTAGCTGAGAAAAAACAGGAGCACGGCTGGTTCGATGTCTCTACCTTGAAGGAACCTTACCGCATCGAAGGCAAGAAAACCATGGGGCTGGAGTTGGCGGAACAATTTGACTGGCGCCTGCCGGAAGTGATCATCTATCCCACCGGCGGCGGCACCGGACTTATCGGCATGTGGAAGGCGTTCCAGGAGCTGCAGGCTATGGGCTGGCTTGCGGGTAATTTGCCGCGCATGATTTCGGTGCAATCCACCGGTTGTGACCCCATAACGCAAGCTTACGAAGCAGGTGCGGATGATGCACAATTCTATGCCGGCGCCGACACCCTTGCCTCAGGACTGCGTGTGCCAAAAGCGTTCGGGGACCGGCTCATACTGCGTGCGCTGCGGGAAAGCGGAGGCTGTGCTATCTCCGTCTCCGATGCAGACATACTCGCTGGCATGCG
>CAZVSL010000566.1:2052-4131 GCA_964629935.1 uncultured Calditrichaceae bacterium
CCGCCACAGAAGGCATGGTTGTGTGTCCGGAAGGCGCGGCGACGTGGGTTGCCCTCAAGCAACTGCATGAGAAGCGGCTTGTTGCTGCAAACGAGCGCGTTGTTTTATTCAACACCGGTTCCGGTCTGAAGTATCCTGAAGTGTTGCGGCTGGTAACAGATGGGGAATAATCATGAGCGGCATGACAAATAGCTATCTACCCGCGATCACTCCCCTGCTTTCGTGTTCAAGCCCGCCAGAGCCCGTGAATGGTTAAATATCTGTAACAAGCAAGTTTTATGGGAGATTTTCGCTCCATAGTGAGTCTATTATTATAGCAATCAGTACAATTACCCCTATTCCTCTCTTTATTTGGAAGCCGCCTGGTCAGGCCTCCTTGACCCAACCCCCTGGTATCTTGGAAAGTTGGCCGGGTGGCTTCATCCTTCGGAGACATAATTGTCAAGCACTTACGATTGTTCGACGGGTAAAGCAGGGACGCTCCCGTCGAATTTATATCTTGAACTTTAAGCCAATTGTCGTTATATTAATCCCTGTTTTTAATAGCCAAAAGCACGGAGTCTTTTGTTGCGACTTTGCACAAACCTGCCATAATTGCAAAAGCAACCTTGTTGAAAAGCATGCACCTGTCAACATCCTTTAAAATTGCAAATTGTGATGAGTTGCGGCCAGGTGAATGCAAAATCGCGTGCGTTGCCGGTAAACAGTTTGCGCTCTACAATGTCGCCGGCAAATTTTACGCAACTGAAAATGCCTGCAGCCACCGCGGCGGGCCCCTCGGTGATGGTGAGCTAAATGGCGAAATCGTCACCTGTCCCTGGCACGCGTGGCAATTCAATGTTACAACAGGAGCAAATAGCCGCGATTGCAGCATCAAAGTAGCCACCTACGATATTATCGTGGCAGGAGATGAAATAAGAGTAAGACTGTGAGTGTATGTCGCTGACCCGTGCCATCAAACAAAGAGCAACGGAGATCGGGTTCGATCTCGTCGGTATTGCGCCGGTAGAACCGATGCCGGAGCTCGACTTCTACAAAGAGTGGATCGAAGCCGGATATGCCGGCAAAATGGCGTATCTGGCGCGCAATGCCGACAAAAAACAAGACATCACGCGTGTCGTCCCGGAAGCCAGAACTGTGATCGTTTGTGCAAAAATCTACCATACAGAGCAGCCACTCTCTACTGAGTGCGCGGATAGCAAACGAGGCTGGATTTCACGGTATAGCTGGGGGGATGATTATCATGACATCTTGCAAAATCAGCTCTTTGACTTGACCGATTTCATCAAGCAGGAGACGCCCGGAGAATTCGTCAGCCGGCTGTATGTTGACACCGGCCCGGTTGTGGACCGCGTGTACGCCAAATATGCCGGCATCGGCTGGTTCGGAAAGAACACCTGCATTATCAACCAACAGAAAGGCTCCTGGTTTTTTCTGGGCGAAATCATCACCAATCTGGAATTAGAGACCGATGCACCGGCGCCTGACCGTTGTGGCTCCTGCCGGCGTTGCATCGATGCCTGCCCCACTGATGCCATTCTCGAACCCTACGTGCTTGATTCCAGACTGTGCATTTCATACCTCACCATCGAGCTGCGGGATGACATGCCGGTTGAACTGCGCGAGGGGATTGGCAATCATGTTTTCGGCTGCGATATCTGCCAGGACGTCTGCCCGTGGAACCGTAAGGCCGATGCCGTGCAGGAGGCCGCGTTTCAACCGCGCGAGGGCCTGATAAACCCGGATCTGCAGGAATTGGCAGATCTCAGCCTGGAAGAATTCAGGCAGAAATTTCAAGGCAGTCCTGTAAAGCGTGCGAAATACCGGGGGTTTCTTCGCAACGTTGCAGTAGCCATGGGAAATTCCGGCGCCAGCAGCTTTATCCCCACCCTCGAGCGACTGGCGCTTAGTGAAGATACGCTGGTGGCCGAGCACGCGCGCTGGGCGCTTGACAAAATTGAGAGTAAAACCAAACACACTGCCGACTGTGCAGCAGAAGAAGGTTACAATTATTAACGACGTACCTATTTTCCCGTTACCAAATCTGGTTTTTTTCCCAAAAACCTTCCTGCCGCTTCA
>CAZVSL010000567.1:0-4128 GCA_964629935.1 uncultured Calditrichaceae bacterium
ACCCGCCAGAAGGCGGCTTTAGCCGTCTTGCATGGATTGAGCCTGATGCTTCAGCTCAAAAGGGCGAATTCATGAATAATGCAGGCTAGTAGAAAAGCTATGCCCTACGGCATTTCATCGTGCTCTTTTAGCCTGAACCAGAGCTCCCGAACGCCCGGCTGATCGGGATGTGATTCAAGTAGTTGCCGGCAATACAGACTTGCCTGTTGGTAGTCGCCAACGGTTGCAAGCGCCACAGAGAGATTGTAAAGTACCTCAGGATCATTCCGTCTTACGGCCAGCGCTTTTCTCAGATGTGGGATGCCCTTCCCTGCCCTGCCGCTGTTTGCATAGATCGAACCGATCCACTTATGAGCAGTAGCCGTTTCCTCTGCTTGCAAAGACCGCGTAAACACATCAAGGGCGCGCCCATAATTCTCTGTTTCCAAATATATCAGTCCCAATCGTAGGTATGGCGATGCCTTGTACGGTCTTGCCTTGACCAGCGCTATATATTCGGCTGCTGCCTGTTCAAGTTGGTTTTGCTCACTGTAATACTCTGCCAGCTCCAAATGACCAGCTTCCCAGGTTATCTGGTTGCGAAGGATGCGCAAGGCCAGCTTCCGGGTTTTGTCTTCAGCGGCATGGGGCGCCAACCCCTCTCTATCTGCCTCCGATTTGAAAGGCCAGCCAGATTTAAGGATGCGTGTGCGCATGTTTGCCAATTCAAAGTCCAGCGGTGTCAAACCAACGTCTTGCCAGTAATCGCTCTCTGGCCTGCGGGCTTGCAAATCGGCTTCCTCAGGCAAGCAACCCGCTGCCACCATTTCGTCGAAAAAGGACCTTGCCATAAGAAAATAACCGCTCAAATTCGGGTGCACGTGGTCCAGCATCAAGTTTTCGCCGATGAGCCCATGCGGAGAGATCTGTTCAAAGTTGGACCTGATGCTGACAAGCTCGGCATTTCCGCCACGAACCGCATTCTGAATAACCGCATTGAATGCCTCGCTGGCACGCAGGCGCAAAGCATCTTGATCTCTGGCCTTATTATACCACTGTTGTGCAGTCTCGAATCTGTTCAGGCCATCATAACAACGGGCGATAGAGAAGCTCAAGCGCGCCACCCCGGGATCGATCTCTGCGGTACGCTGGAAGGCGGCCAGCGCCTGGCCATAATCGCTGGCCTGACTCAATTTCCGTCCGGCGGCGAAATGTCTATTCCACGCTGCACGGTCTATATCTTTCTTGAAAGCAGAGACAAACGGTGGCTGGTCGCGGACATTGCTAACCAGGTCGCCGATGAGCACGGCTATCCCGGCCTCATTTGCGGATTCGAGTATCTCACCCAAATTCGCTGCAAACCATGTTTTCGCCTTGCCGTAAACATCGCTATGCATGCCAATGTGCTTCCGGCTCACCATGCGCTCTGCAGTCACGACGGTGAGCTCAGTCTCGCCGGCGACTGCTGTGTCAGAGGTTATTGCAGCTACCGCGTCGCGGAAGAAACGAACGGTTTTGATATGCTGGTTTTCCAGCAGGAGTCTGGTCAAGCCGCGCCATGGCCCGAGCGATTCAGCAGAGCCCACGCCCAGGGCGCCATAAAATTCGCTATGGCCTGCATAGATGAGCAGAGCATCCGGCGCGTATTGCTTCAGCTCACCGGCCAGGTCCAAAATGGCGAAGGAGTTGGTCGCCGGCATAGCGAGATTGAGCACCTCCACATGATGGTTTGGCAGAACATCCTGCAGACGTGTGCGCAGCATGCGTGAAAAGGCGCCGTTGTGCAGATAGGGAAATCCCGCCGCGGTTCCGCCGCCAAGCACGAACACACGATAGCCGTTAGCCGGTTTTCGCTTCAGGATGGCATCCTGCGATATGGCAGGCGCACCAAATTCTGTCGAAACATATCTCCGCCCAAGCGATGAGTTGGGGATGAAATAGCGCGGGTCATCCGCATAGGTTTCAAAAATCGCAAGATCAGGTCCGTAGTCGAAAAACCGCAACACCACTTCCAGCAGCACGAGCAGAACCAGAAGAAGTCCGGCCCAGATTAATTTCATGGCCCCCTTCCGCCGCTTATGCGGTTGCGATTGAATGGACGATAAGTATGCGGTAACGTCAGTTTCGGCGACTCGCAGGCGGCGCGCCAGCTCCACCGATGGCTTGCGGCGGTTCTTTTTGATGTATTGTTTTTGCTTTTCGGTTAGTGCTGTCATCTCAGGCAGGCGCCTCTTGCTGTCCGGGCCCGGTTTTCGGCGGGGTCAAGCGGTTGATCAGGTCTGTTTTTTCTTGCTCGAGGACCACGCAGCGTTGCAGGAGATTTCGGCGTTCTTCCGGATCCTGGCCTTTGGTTTTCAGTTCTTCGCGCACGGTTTCGATCTCCTGCTGCAGGCCGCCCATCTGCAATGATAAGACGCAATCGGCTGCCCAGCGTGCGGCATCAATATTGTCATCCCACTCGCGGCTATACTCGGCAACGATAAACTGCGTCAATTCGATATCGTTGAACTGATGCAGCAGCTCGTCTTCCGTCGGCTGTCCGTCGCTCTTGTATTTGTTCTTAAGGAACGTAACGATGGGTTGTTTCGGAGAGGCAGCCAGCAAACGCATGTCCAGGTTGTTGAAAACAAACTCCGCCTGGCTCCAGTCGTGCAGCAGAATACGAATCAACTCTGCTATGGCTTTCTCAGACCGGTTGAGATTCTTCACATCTGAGAGTCCCTGCAACCGTTCGCCCATCTCAGACCGGCGTCTGATTTGTTGCACACGTTTATAACCGATGGAATCAAGCTCCGCCCACAAGATTTTCTCGCTCAGATGCAACTCCTGCGCTGCTCTCGAGACCAATACGTTGCGGTGAATCCGGTCTTTGATTTTGGAAAGGGTTTCGAGCAATGAGCGCACTGCTTCGGTACGCTTGTCAGCAGGCACGGCGAGCACATGCTGCAGCTTATAGTCAAACAGCGGCTGTGCCTGCTCGATACGAGCCAACGTTGCGTCTGCGCCAAATTCGCGTACGAAACTATCGGGATCGTGGCCTTCGGGTAAATTGCTCACGAAGACCTCGAGACCATGCTCGACCAGCACATCGGCTCCGCGCATGGTGGCGGCTGAGCCGGCCAGATCGCTGTCATACATCATGACCACATTGCGCGTATAGCGCCGGATCAATCTGGCCTGGTCGTCGGTCAGTGCCGTGCCGGAGGTTGCCACGACATTGTTGATGCCGTGTGCATCCAGGCTGAGCAGGTCCATATAGCCTTCCACAAAGACCGCCTTGCGCTGTTGACGAATGTTGTCACGATTCTGGTATAAGCCATACAGGATCTTGCCCTTTTCATAGACCGGGCTTTCCGGGGAATTGACATATTTGGGAGAGTCATCCCGGCTTTTCAGGATGCGGCCGCCAAAGGCGACTACACGTCCGGACAGGTTGAGAATGGGGAACATGACCCGGTCGCGAAAACGGTCGTATTGCCGCCCCTGCTCGCTTTTCAGCGCCAGGCCAGCCTTCAGCAGGTGGTCCAGGCTGTTCGCGGTTTTCTCAGCCCGTTTTATAAGGCTATCCCACTCCGGCAATGCGTAGCCAAGCCCATACTTGCGTACATGCTCTTCGCTCACGCCTCTGTTTTTCAAATATGCCAGCGCCTCGGCGCCGTCTGCGGACAACAAGGCATCCTGAAACGATTTGGCCGCAAACTCATTGATATGAAATAGCGCTTCGTTCTGTTTGACATGGGCTTCGTCCACTTCGCGCTCTTCGAACTCCAGCTCGATACCCGCGCGCTGAGCCAGAAATTTGACTACGTCAGGAAAACTCGTGCCCTCATACCGCATCAGGAAGGTAAAGGCATTGCCGCCGGCGCCACAGCCGAAGCAATGGAAAATCTGCTTGCCTTCATGCACAGTAAAGGATGGCGTCTTTTCGTTGTGGAAAGGACACAAACCAAAATGGTTTTGACCGCTTTTTTTCTTAAGCGTTACATACCCGGAAATGAGTTCCACGATATCCGTGGCTTCCCGGATTTCTTCGATCTTATGTTCGGGAATTCCGCCGCGCAAGGGATTAGTGCCTTAGTCGTAGAGTCTTAGCATTTTGGCAAGACTGGGAAATCAAAGTTCAAATATGAAAATGCAAAATGACAAAGC
>CAZVSL010000568.1:0-568 GCA_964629935.1 uncultured Calditrichaceae bacterium
CATGGGCAAGAGCAGGAATGCCAGCAGCAGGGACAGAAAAATCCTGACCTGAACCGGAACCGTGCGGCTGCCGAGAATCGGTGCGACGGCCATCAATGACGTGATGCGCACAAATGAGAGCAGAAAGCCTAGCAATTGTGCCGATGTGAGTCCCAGAATGTCACCAAGCATTCAGAACCATGCCTACTTTGAGATCACAGGCATCTGTGAAAAGATACTTTGCATAAAATCTGTCAACGTTTCCAGCATCCAGGGCATGAGAAACAAAATAACCAGGATGACAACCGCCATCTTGGGGATAAATGTGAGCGTCATTTCCTGGATCGAGGTCACGGATTGAAAGATGCCCACCATCAACCCGACGAGCATGCCGCCCAGCAGTATCGGCGCACACACAATAATTGCTGTTTTAATAGTCTGTTGCCCCCAATATATTACAAATTCGGTTGTCATCGAAGCTCCCTTTAACTTGTTAAAATCCTGAAACCACGGATTCTACGACGAGATACCAGCCGTCCACCAGCACGAACAGCAGAATTTTGAATGGCATGGAAATCATGATCGGCGG
>CAZVSL010000568.1:578-4116 GCA_964629935.1 uncultured Calditrichaceae bacterium
TCGGCGGTAACATCATCATGCCCATCGACATGAGAATGACGCCAACGATAAGGTCGACGAGCAAAAGCGGCATATAGACGATAAAGCCAAGCTGAAACGCGATCCGCAGCTCGCTGATGATAAACGCCGGGATCAAAACATGCGTGGGCAGTTCATCGTGGTTTTTCGGCCGCTCGATGCCTGAGAGTTTGACAAACAACATCAGATCTTTTTCACGGACCTGCTTCAACATGAACTTGCGCAGAGGTTTCATGGCGTTGTCAATCGCCTGGTCTTGTTTTATCTGGTCCGCCAGAAACGGTTGTACGCTGGTCTGGTTGATTTCCGAAAGTACAGGCTGCATGATAAAGAACGTCAGAAACAGCGACAGGCCCACCACGATCTGATTGGCGGGCGTCTGTTGTGTGCCCAACGCCTGACGCAAAAAGTGAAACACGATCACGATGCGCGTAAACGAGGTCATCATGATCAGGATTGCCGGCGCCAGCGACAAGACTGTGATCAGAAACAGAATCTGAATGGGAAGCACGGAGTTCTCACCGCCATCCTGCGGAAACTCGAGCGTTACCCTGGGCAGTGGCTGGTTAGCTTGTTGTGCTAATGCTGCATCCGGCACCGCCAGCCATGCAGCCCCTATCAGAATCAAAATTTTCAGACTTTTCCCTGTCTTCATAGCCACGCATCTTGCATTTATTTTGAAGTTAAGTCACTCAGGATCTTTTTGAAGCCCCGGCCCATGTCCGGCTTTGCTTCTGCGGCCAGCAGCGATTGGCGCGTGGCCTCATTTAACTCAGTGAGCGGCGTTCTTAGCAGCACAGTCACCTGATTTTCGGTCAGAGCCAGTACCAGCAGGTGGTCCAGAACTTTGACCATGCAGATTGACTTCCTGGGGCCTATGAAACTGCTGCCCAGAACTTTGATCTGCTCCGAACGCGCGTTGAAACCCTTGCCGTACACTGTGCCCTTGACGAAGCGCAATGCCAGATACAAGATCAAACCCAGAGCGACCAGCAGCCCCAGACTCTGTATCAGGGCGCCAAAGGGGTTAAAGCCTTGCGACGCCTGAAACTGGCTCGCTGCAGAGTCTGCCGGCGTGCTCGCAACCTGCCCGGCGGCCGCAATGGCAACGAACATCACTGAGTTCATGAACAGCACCAGCGCCGCGTTTATTGTCATCATCCTTGATGCCCTTGCTTTCATGCAAACCGTTTTAGTCTGTCGGGATTGAGCAGCTTTGTGATTCTGACGCCAAAGTGGTCGTCAACTACGACCACTTCGCCCTCAGCGATTTTACTTTGATTGACGTATATATCCACCGGCTCATCAGCTATTTTGTTAAGCTCAACCAGGGAGCCTTTGCCGAGCTGCAATACTTCACCGAACCGCATGTCACGCCGTCCGAGCTCAACGGTTATCTGGAGGGAAACATCCATCAACAGCTCCAGATTTTTTGTCTTCTCAGCGTTGCCGGGCTCGAAGGGTTCGATTCCGTCCGACGAGACGTCTTCGTCTTCGCTTTCCTCGTCCCCTTCGGACATGCGCTCCATCTCCGCCAGCATCGCTTCTTCAGCGGCTATTTCTTCCGGCGACTTTTCGAAAGCTTCTTTGACGGCGCTGGCCTCAGGTGCGGATTCTTCTTCCTCCGCTTCCGACTCGAGCGCGTCTTCGTCCGTTTCCTGCTCGTCAGCAGGCTTGTTGAAATCCTTCACTTCGTCAGACATAATCTTTAACCGTCACATACTTACTGCAAAATATACTTCTTGAAATAGAGCCTCTCGAATCTTCCCTCGAGCATCTTGGCGTTGAGCGTGGCCAGTATCTGCTTCTTAAGATCGGTGCGCGCGGTGGTTTCGATAAGCTCTTCTGCTGTCTTCTGGGTCAACAGAGTGATGACTGCATCCCGAATCCATATTTCCTTGCTGCGCGCTTCTTCCAGCAGGTTGGTGTTGGTGGTCTCGAGTGCAAGCTCGACGACCAGGTAACGCCTGCCGCCGGATTCTGCCGGATTGATAACCAGATCATCGATCTCGAAGAACTGCCCAACTTTGAGCGCCTCCTTGTTGGGCTTGACTGCTTCCTTATGATTCGGATGCTCGAGCAGCACATTGAAGACGACATAATATGCCACCACGATTTGTACCAGGAAGATTACAGGAATCAAAATGATTTTGAGTTTACCGCTCTTCCTGCTTGCATTCTGATCATCGGTTGTTTCCTGTGATTCTTGATCGGTGTTGACTTCTTGGTCAGCCATGATTCCCGTTCCTGGTTCCTAAATTTTTACTCGAATGACGACGCGTCTGTTTTGGGCCCGGTTTTCCGGGCTGTTGTTGGGCACGAGTGGATTAAACTCGCCGAAGCCTGCTGCCGAGAGCCGACCCGGGTTGATGTTTTCCTGCTGGATAAAATAGCGCACAACCTGCAACGCGCGGTCGATTGACAGCTCCCAATTCGAAGGATACCTCGGTGTATTTATCGGCACGTCATCGGTGTGACCTTCAACAAGAATGTGCTTTGCATCGCGCAAAAACAATTTTGCTACGATGGATAGCAGTTTCAGATAGTTTGGTCGCAGCTCCGCCTGACCGGGCTCGAAAAGCATGTTATCCTTGATTTGCACAAACAACTCCCCGTCTTCACGCAACTGCACTTCCACTTTTTGCTCCAGATCGTTGAGCTCGATAATGGACCGCATCTTTTCGAGATGGTCCAGCACGCTGCGCTGTTTGAGTGAATAAGCGTTATAGGTGCTAGGCGAAAACCAGCTTTGCTCCGGCTGCAGCTTCTTCTGCACCCCGAGAATGCCAAAGGCGCCTTTCAGGGAGCCCATGGCCATCTTGAATTTGTCCAGCTCCATCGTTGAGAACGACATGATCAGAATGAAGAAGGTCATCAGAAGCGTCATCATGTCGGAGAAGGTTGCCATCCATGCTGGCGCACCAGGCATGTCATCTTCTTCCTGAGCCTTTTTCTTTCTCTTGTTTCTCGTCACTGTTCACCCTCGGCGCTCTTTTCTTTCTCGCCACGTTCTGTCGGCGCGAGATAGGTTTGCAACTTGGTCTGAATCACGCGCGGCGACTCCTCCGCCTGCACGGCGAGTATGCCCATCAGAAGCATCTCTTTGAATTGAATCTCCCGTTCCGACCGGAGTTTGAGTTTGCCGGCCATGGGCAGAAAGAACAGGTTGGCAAACAAGGAGCCGTAAAAAGTCGTCACCAGCGCCATTGCCATACCCGGTCCCACTGCCGAAGGGTCGTCAAGATTTTGCAGCATCAGGATAAGTCCGATGAGGGTGCCGATCATGCCGAACGCAGGCGAGAAAGTGCCCATCGAAGTATAGATTTTTTGCCCGATCTTGTGCCGCTCTGACATGATGGCCAGCTCCGCATCCATGATATTGCTCAGATCTTCGGCTTCGGTGCCGTTGACAACATGCTGCAGAGTCACCTTCATGAAGTCCTCATCCACCGAGTTCAGGTCTTCTTCGATGGCCAGCAAACCGTTGGTGCGCGCCTTTTTTGAGATTTGTACGATCTGC
>CAZVSL010000569.1:0-3712 GCA_964629935.1 uncultured Calditrichaceae bacterium
CCACCGATGAATCGGTGGGCTATTTTCGAGCCGTCCCTGGCGGGACGTTTCTTGGAAACGCAGCCAAATCTGTAGCTGAGAAAAGTGCTCAGTCCCGCCAGGGACGTTCGAAAATTGCCGTGGGGGTCACTCCTGGGATTGGACGGTAAACAATACGGCTCAGTCCCCCAAGGGACGCTTGAAAATAGTCCATGCATTCATGCATGGGATGTGCAGAGCCGCCTCCGGCATCAAGTCCCGCCAGGGACGCTTGAAAATAGCCCCTGCATTCATGCATGGGATGTGCGGAGCCCCCTCAGGCATCAAGTCCCGTGAGGGACGACTGAAAAGCCCGCTTTGGGGAGTTTAGTTGTCGGGAGGTTTTCGGGAGGGGAGGCGCCGCTTGCCAAAAATCACAGCCTAAAAGCTACACTACATACCCAGCCTGAAGGCTAAACACCGAACCTTACCATCGTAGCCTTACGATCATCACCCGACTTGCCTACATGCGTTTGCCCCACAGATCGTCAAGGGACTCGCGTTCGCGAATAATTCGCCAGCTATCACCATCAACTAAAATCTCAGCCGGTCTGGGTCTGGAATTGTAGTTGGAGCTTAACGAAAAACCATAGGCGCCAGCAGTCATCACCGCTATAAGATCGTCACGTTCCAGCTCCGGCAATTGCCGATCTTTCCCCATGAAATCTCCTGATTCGCAAATGGGCCCGACCACGTCCATCTTAGCCATGCGTTTGCTGCTTGCCTGCACAGGAATGATAGCATGATAAGCCTGGTAAAGACTGGGACGAATCAGGTCATTCATGCCGGCATCTACAATAAGAAACTGCTTGCCGCGCGTCTCCTTGCGATACAGCACGCGGCTGACGAGCACACCGGCGGAAGCAACAATGGAACGCCCGGGTTCTATCAGGATGCGGCAATTCAACTGTTTCAGCTCCGGAGCGATCTCAGCCAGAATCCGCGATGGCGTGCCGCCATCATCTTCAAGCGGATGCTGGTAGTCGACACCGAAGCCGCCGCCTATATCAACGTACTCAAGGGTGGCGCCCCTTTCCGGCAAATCGGTTTTCAGGTCAGCCAGCGCCCGAATGGCAGCCACATAGGGCGTTGCTTCCTGCACTTGCGAGCCCAGATGGCAATGCAAGCCCACCAGACGCAGAGAGTGCAATTGCTCAAACTGTGAGACCAAACTGCGAACTTCCGAAAGGGCGATGCCAAACTTGTCTTGTGCTTTGCCCGTGGCAATGTAAGGGTGACCGTGAATATCGACGTCCGGATTCACCCGAATGCCCACGCGCGCCGTCTTACCAAGCTCGCTGGCAATGCGGGAGATAATCCCCAGCTCCTGCCCGGATTCAACATGGAAGGCGCCGATGTTTTGCTCGAGTGCGTACCGGATATCTGAGTCCGTCTTGCCGACGCCGGCATAGAAGATCTTATCAGATGCAAAGCCGCTCTTCAAAGCCCAGTGAACTTCTCCCCTCGACACTACGTCAGCGCCGGCGCCAACTTCGGCAAGCAGCGACAGTATGCTCGGGTTGGAATTTGCCTTGAGGGCATAGCAAACCAGGCTGTCGATGCCTTGCAGCGCCCCGGAGATCCGCCTGAAATTGTGTAGCAGTCTGCCTTTGCTGTAGAGATAAAACGGGGTTTCTACTTCACGCGCAATTTCTGCAACCGGCACGCTTTCACCATGAAGCTGCCCATGGATGTATTTGAAGCCTTGCATTTTTGTGCTCTCTCAAATTTGGTCTGTCTATGTCATTTCGGAGGTGCGAGCGTCCACGCCTATGCTGTCTCGCGCACCGGCTCTGCACCAACGCCCGGCCTCTCTGTCAATACAAGCTTGCCGCGATCGACCGTGACACCAAAGAATGGGTCGTTTTGAATCAGGAGATTGCCGTCAAGGTCTGCGTAGTCCACCAGCGGCGACAACGCTGCGGCGGCGGAAATAGCGAGCGAGCTTTCCACCATACAGCCGAGCATCACTTGCATGCCGAGGGCTTTGGCGAGGTATATCATCCTCAACGCCTCCTGCAGCCCGCCTGACTTCATCACTTTGATATTGATGCCATCAAACGCTTGTGCCAGAGTTGGGATATCCTGCGCCGACATGACGTTCTCATCTGCAAAAACCGGAATCTCGACGCGCTCGCGCAGCCACGCTGTGTCCTCAAGCCGGGACGCCGGGAACGGCTGTTCGAGAAGCTCGACATTTTGAGTTTGCAACCAGCGTGATTTCTCGAGGGCTTCCTCCCTGCTGTGCCAGCCTTCGTTCACATCCACGCGCACGGGCTTGTTGGTGACAGACCGAACGGTTTCGATGATCTCTTCGTCATTCCCCATACCCAGCTTAATCTTGAGCACCGGATAAGCTTCTGCCTCCGCCACCTTTTTTTGCGTCGTGTCGCGGTCATCGATGCCTATGGAATAGGTTGTTACCGGAGCGCTGTCCTTGTTCAAACCGAGATATCTGTAAAGCGGAACCCGGAGCCGCTTGCAAACCCAGTCCAGCAACGCGATATCCACAGCAGCTACTGCTGCTGCCTGCTGCGGACAGAGCTTGCGCACAGCCAAACTCAAATCATAAAAATGGTTCAGATCAGCCTGCCGGAGCACGGGCGCCATGCGCTCCAACGCTGCTACAGTCGTGTCTGCTGTTTCGTCATATCTCGGATTGGGCGCGGCCTCGCCATGCCCCGTGATGCCATCCTTTTTGAGAGTTACAAAGACATTCGTGCGCGTCTCCGATGTGCCCCGTGCGATAGTCCAGGGATGGCGCAGTTTCAACGTGGTCACTTCAAAGTCGAGCTTTGCGATGTCGGACATGGATTGCCTCTTTCTCCTTCTTCTGTCAAACCGTTCACCAGCCACAACCCGGCCTCTTCTATCTTCTATCTTCTATCTTCTATCCTCCATCCTCACCCCTCTTCATCACCCCAGCACCCGGGTCGCTTTTAACAAGGACCTATGTCGGAATTCATTATACCTTGGATGTGATGGCTCCATGCTCTCGATGCGCACCTGCCCGTCAGCGTGAACGAACAAGCCATCGCCAATGTAAAGCGCAATGTGCGTGATGCGGGCAAACGTCTTGCCGAAAAACAGCAAATCGCCGATGCGCAGGTCAGATTCGGCGATGGTCTCGCCAATATTTATGATCTCCCTGGCGTCACGTGGCAGTGCGATATCGTGAAATCGAAAAATGGTCTGGATAAAGCCGGAACAATCGAACGCCTTTGCGGAGGTTCCGCCCCAGAGATAAGGGATGCCGAGAAAGCCTCTTGCGGTTCTCACCAACGCTTCGGGATTTTCCGGATTAAGGTCAGATGGTGTTCCGTTCCATGCCGGCCGGAGCGCCGCGCTCATGACGTAGCCGCTGCGGCCATCCGGCAGCCCAACCAGAGTTTGGTTTGCTTGCGCTTCTATCTGGCGCAAAAGCGAGCCTGCGACGACAACCTCTGCGTCCTGGGCAGGACTCTCTTTGATCCAGCCGTGATTGTCCATGAACGAAAGGCTGGCGTTGCTATGCCAGCTTTCCGCCTCCGCCCTGGTCACGATGTGCAAAGAGCGTTCGCTCAACCACCCTTTGTAGCCATCCCAGTTTTTTATGTAGTAGAAGCTGTTCTGCTGCTCCAGCACCGGCACGATGCTACCCAGCACCAATTGGTTGACAAGCTCAGATTGAAAAATGGGATGGGAACGCAGATTG
>CAZVSL010000569.1:3722-4108 GCA_964629935.1 uncultured Calditrichaceae bacterium
CGCGGAAGGTGTACGCCAGCAAACTGACTATGTCGCTGATGTTTACGATTCCGTAGCGCGCCGCAGTGGTTTTTCGGAGCGTGATTTCATTTATGTTAAGCATATCGTAGTCACAATCAAAGTAATCGTTTGGCAACTTGAAAGGTCCGGTAGCGATAGTCGTTGTACAACCGGTGGTTTGGATCGAGGCTGTTTATGTGTACAGAATTGGAAGAATGAATATACAGTTGGTCGCCTAGATAGATGGCAACATGTGAAATTCGCCCCGGTTTGCTGCCAAAAAACAGCAGGTCTGCCGGCAGCAGATTCTCAAAATTCTCTCCGGGCGCAACCTCGACGCCCTCAGCCACTATTTGGCTCGCATCGCGCGGCAAAGCAATATTGTT
>CAZVSL010000570.1:0-240 GCA_964629935.1 uncultured Calditrichaceae bacterium
AGCTGAAGCTTGAACACCGAACCACCCCGCACAAGAGAATCGCTCGATTCAGGTTATACTTAATGCTTCGACCCGCAGCAGGGCTTGCATTTCTTATTCTACGAACACACGATATCCCCATGGCTCGAGGTCGAGCACCAGGTCCGGGCCGAGTGCAACGGAGTCATCGCTGAAGACCTCGCGGAAGTCTCCGGTTGGCAGGCTGTCTGAGAACGTTGCGCTCTTTGCCGTATCGGAAAG
>CAZVSL010000570.1:250-4105 GCA_964629935.1 uncultured Calditrichaceae bacterium
TTAACACCGTGAAAACACGATCGCTCCCGGCTTGCCGTATGAAGGCAAATATGGCCTGTTCGTTGGAGCTCCGTACAGGGATCAACGCGCCGCCATGTTCGCCGTTCCACAGAGCCTGATTCTCCAGCTTGAGATGGATCAGCGTCGTATATAATTCGGCGAACTCGTGCTCGCGCCACGCGATGACATCCTTCTCGAAAAACGCCAGCCGTTTGTCCAGGCCGGCCTCCTGGCCGCTGTAGACCAAAGGCATGCCCTCCATGGTTGCAGTCAGCACTGCAAAAGCTTCCGCAGCTTCGCCCAATCGTTCAAAGACAGTGCCGTTCCATGTATTTTCGTCATGATTCGAGGTAAACTGCATCCGATAAGCCGAGCGCGGATATATTTCTCTCTCCTGCTCCAGCAGTGCATCCAGGCTTGTCACATCTCTCCTGCCCTGCGCCATCTCATTCATCAGGTGGTGTGTGTCCCAGGCGTAAGTCATATCAAATGCCTTTTCATGGAACTCCGGGCCCTCGGCTTCAGCAAGCATAAAGACGGGCTTGAGCTTCTGTAATTCTGCGCGTGCCTCTTCCCAGAATGCCATCGGCACCATGCCGGCCACGTCGCAGCGGTAGCCGTCGATGTCGGCCTGTTCCACCCAATATTTAAGCGCTTTCATTTGATAATCCCACAGGCCGCGCTGGTCATAATTCAAGTCGATGACATCGGACCAGTCCGGTACGGGCGGTACGAATTCGCCGTCTTCATTCTTTGTATACCACTCCGGATGGCTCTGCGTCAGCGGATTGTCCCATGCAGTGTGGTTGGCGACCCAGTCGAGGATGACGTACATGCCCATTTCATGCGCTTCTGCCACCACGCGCCTGAAATCCTCCAGGGCGCCAAACTCCGGATTGACGGCCATATAGTCTTTGACCGCATAGTAGCTACCCAACGTGCCTTTGCGGTTCTTTTCGCCAATTGGATGGATGGGCATAAACCACAAGATCCCCACACCCATCTCCTTGAGCCGCGGTAAGTGCCGGGCAAACGCAGTAAAGGTACCTTCGTCCGAATATTGCCGCAGGTTGACCTCGTAGATGCTCAGATTCCGGCTCCACTCAGGGTGACGGACTTCGGACGTTGAAATTGCGGCGCCCTCAGGCTCTTGCTCTGCACATCCGCCTATGAATGTAACAAGCAGCGCTACTGCAACGATGCATATTGTGCTTTTTCTCAAACCTCTGAGGCAGTTGAAGTAAGGGGTCATCTGTTTATGGCCTTTGCGTTGGTTGGTTCGCTATTTTCTGACAATCTTCACGGTTTGCTTGTTGCCGTGGTCTTTGAATTGAATGCAGAGCGTTTTCCCGGTCGGGTCGTGATAAACGCCGTCAGCTTTCGAGTCAGACTGTATTTGCTTTAGCTCGGATCCATCGAGGCTGACGGGGCCAAAATCGTTTTCCAGGCCGTGCAATCTGATGAGAATCGAGCGCTCTGGCAAGGTCAGGCCATCATGCGTGCGTGACTTTGTGAACGTCATCGATTGGGTCAGGTCGCCAGTCAAGTCAAATTGTGTCAGGCGATATGCCCCATCTGCATAGTCCTGCGATTCGCCGTCATCTTCGTAAAGTTGATAGCCGGCCGGCGCTTCAGGCAAGATATCAACGATGAGCTTGTCCAGGTTCTTTTCGCCCACGTATTGTTCGGGCTCGCGTGAAACCAGCATGGCGCCGGCGCGCAAAAACATCGGCAGCCTGTCCAGGGGCGCCTCAACGATGACAGTCTGGCCGCCGCGGTAGACCGTTTCGGTGTTCAAATCAAGCCACACGCCCGCTGGCAAATAGACTTTCTTCAATCGTTGCCCCACACGCGTGACCGGCGCGATGAGCAGCCCTTCACCCACACAAAACTGCTCCTGATAGGCCTGCTCATAGACCTCAGCCTCTGTTTGATGATGCCAGAACATGGGCCGCATGATAGGCGCACCTGTTTGGTGAGCCTGCCACATCAAGCTGTAGAGATGCGGCAGCATGCGGTAGCGCAGCCTGATGAATTTTCCCGAAATCTGCTCGATCTCTTCACCAAAGGACCACGGCTCCTGATCGCTCGAGCCGTAATGTGAGTGGGTACGGAAAAACGGCGTAAACACGGCTGATTGCAGCCAGCGGGCATACAATTCCGGAGACGGCGTGCCGCCAAAGCCGCCCACATCCGGCCCGATGAACGGCAAGCCGGAGATGCCCATGCCAAGCAGCATGCGAATTCCCAGCTCCAGATGTTCCTCAGTAGCCTGATTGTCACCGGTCCAGACCGCGGTGAAGCGCTGTTCGCCGGCAAAGCCTGCGCGCGTTATGATAAAAGGCCGCGAATCGGGCCGGTGATGCCTTACTGCATCATAGCTTGTTTTGGCCATCAAAAAACCATAGAGATTGTGCATCTTCTTATGGCTCGAAATCCGGCCTTCGTCGTAAAACAACACCTCGTCCGGGAAGGCGCGTCCCCACACTGCCGGCTCATTCATGTCGTTCCAGAAACCCTGTATGCCGCTGTCGAGCAATGCCTTGAATTTGCCGCCCCACCATTCGCGTGTTTCCGGCCGGCTGAAATCAGGGAAATATGACTCCCCCGGCCAGACCTCACCCGTGTAGACTTGGCCATCCGGATATTTTACGAAGTGGTCGCCCGCCAGACCTTCCTGTGCCACTTCATAATCCGGTTCCACTTTCACGCCGGGATCGATGATGACGACGACTTTGAAGCCGATTTCCTGCAACGCGGCCACCAGGCCAACCGGGTCCGGAAAACGCTTGCGATCCCAGGTGAAGACGCGATAACCGTCCATATAATGGATGTCCAGGTAGATCACATCTGCCGGAATCTCCTTCTCGCGAAATGTTTCTGCGATCCTCAGCACCTCTTTGTCCGGATAGTAGCTCCAGCGGCACTGCTGATAGCCAAGCGCCCACCTGGGCGGCATCTGCATTCTGCCCGTGAGCTCGGTATAGGTCTCAACCACGCGGCTGACTTCGGGACCGTGGATAAAAAAGTAGTCCAGGTTGCCGCTTTCTGCAGCAAAGGAGTAGTAACGCAAATTGCCGGCGCCCATGTTGAAGCGGCTGCGGTAGCTATTGTTGAAGTAGATGCCATACGCCTGAAAGTCGCGCATGCCCACAAAAAACGGAATGGACTGGTAGAGCGGATCGCTGTGGTTATCGTGGTGGGGATCGTCGGTGTTCCACATCACCCACTCCTGACCACGCTTGTTCACATTGCCGGTCTTTTCCCCCAGGCCGAAGAATTTTTCATCCGCTGCAATGGTCTTCCAATTGCGCACCTCCCTGCCATTCCAGCCGATGCCCATGCCGGGGTCGTCCTCGCAGATGACCTTACCGGTATTATCGAGAATCTTTAAGCGGCAGGGAGATTTTTGAATCACAACTTTCAGCTCCGACGAGACCAGAACCAATCGCGCTGGTTCCTGCTGTAATTTGACTTCCACGGCTGGCCAATCTGTCTTTGCCAGAGGGTAGTCGAGCAGCGGCTGCCGGAATTGCGGGCGCTGCAGCACTACACGAACCATATTCGGTTTCAAAAAGCGCACGTGCAGCTCCTGCTCATTCTCACAATGCAGCACAATGCCGGATTCAATCTGAGAGAAACTATCGACGTTGCCCAGGAACTGGTAGCCATCCGAAGCTTGAGATATACCGTGCATCAAGAGAAACCCTGTGCTTAATGAGAGAATTTTGCAAAACAATAAGTTAGTCATCGCCAAAATCCGGGGCAATTCCCACAAGTCATCGCAGCGACCAGATTTCGCCAATAAGCGGCGACAGATTTAACCTGAGCTGCCCATCCCGGATCACCGCAGCC
>CAZVSL010000571.1:0-4103 GCA_964629935.1 uncultured Calditrichaceae bacterium
CCTGGGAACGAACGGCGGCTTCTATTTCTTTCGCAAGAATATAAGCACGCAATTTTCAACCTTTGCCGGCACACAGTTTTTCCAGGATTTTGAGGATAACAATTTTGCGCTTGGCTGGAATGTCGGCGGGGGTATTCAGTACGATATCGGATTAGGCCCGCTGCTCGATCTTTCATTCGAGTTCCAGACCATGCACAACCTGCCCGAGACTGTCGAGGGTGAAGAAGACTTAGATGCGTCCATCCCTGACATTACGGCTCATGAATTTACCATAAAAGCCGGCGTCACATTTTTTCTCGGACGATAACCCGGGCGTGACAGCGTCAGCCGTCAGCTCTGACGGCTGGCACGGTCGCCTTTGGCGCGCTCACCCCTCCTTTTCTTTTCCCTGCCGCTTTTCTCTATTTTAAGAAGTTTTTCACACATTTTCTTAAAATTGCGAACAAGACACGGTTAAGTCGACCGTGTCACACACATTTATTTGTGGCACGATCTTAGCATTTATCGATACGGATAGAAATATTCCTGCAGGACGCCATTCTAAAATCAACACCTGATGACCAAACCACCGCCCGTATGTAACACTATTGTAAGGAGGGACAAGATGTTTCAGTCACGCTGGTTGGCCATTTTATCATGTCTTCCCTTGTTTGTGCTGTTTCTCGTGAGCTCTTCCGTCACCGCTCAGACTAAAGCCGCTCTTCGCGGCCGGGTTACGGATGGCGATACGCCTGTCGCCGGCGCCATTGTGCGGGTACAGGCCACCGAAATGACCGCGTATACCGATGCTGACGGCTCTTTCATCATTCCCGACGTGGGTGAGCTTGAGGACGTCCTGGTAACCGCGTGGAAAGATGGCTATTACAACGGCGGAACCCGCATCGAAGATGAAACTGATGAGCCTGAGATCGTGCTGGCGCCCTTGCCGGCGCAGGACAATCCTGATTATGAATGGGTGGACCCCGCACCAAACCCTGATGACGATATCAAGAATTGCGGCGATTGTCATGCAGATTTCATTTTCAAACAATGGGAAAACAACGGTCATGCGCGCTCTGCTACCAACCCCATCTTCTTCGATTTATACAACGGCACAGATGCCGAAGGCAAAACCGGGGTGCAACCTGGTTATCTTCTCGACTACCCGCATTCTGCCGGCAACTGCTCCAACTGCCACGCACCTGCCGCAGCCGTGAGAGACTATACTGGTGTGAACATGAATGAACTGCAGGGCGTCGAAAAGCTTGGCGTCTCCTGTGATTTCTGCCACAAAATCCGGGATGTGAAGATGGAGGAAAACACCAGCGTCTATACCGGCGTTATGCACGCACAACTGGTGCGGCCGCCGGAGGGTCACCAGATGTTTTTCGGTCCTTATGACGATGTGCCGGATCCGGATGCCTACGCGCCGGCGGTTTCCGAAAGCATCTTTTGTGCACCCTGCCACCAGGGCAGCTACTGGGGCGTTCCCATCTATGAGTCTTATGGCGAATGGCTCGCCAGCCCCTATGCCGAACAAGGTGTCACCTGCCAGGATTGCCACATGCCGCCTGATGGTGTGACGACGAACTTTGCACCCGGCCACGGCGGCGTAGAGCGGGATCCGGCAACCATTCCGACGCATCTCCAGCTTGGCTCGCGCGACAGCTCTTTTCTCGCATCAACTGTTACCATGACGACGACTGCCACGAAACAGCAGGATGCGTTGCAGGTTGCGGTTGCCATCAAAAACGTCGGCGCCGGCCACCACATGCCCACGGATCAGCCCATGCGCAACCTGGTGCTGCTGGTCCAGGCAAAGGATGCCGCAGGCAATGCCCTGCCCTATCTCGGCAAGAAAACGATTCCGGTCTGGGGCGGCCAGGGCGATCCACGCGAAGGCAACTATGCCGGGCTTCCCGGAAAAGGTTTTGCCAAAGTACTATTCGAGCCGAATCCCATTTATGTGTCGGCCAGGATCGGCGTAAAGGGGCAGCATCTGTTCCCGGCGCCGCAGTGGCGAATCGTCGAAATCAAGGAGGATACGCGTATTCCCGCGCTCGTCACAGATACCTCGACCTATCCTTTTGATTATACAAGTGCGCAATGGCCGGTTACGGTGGAGGCCTTACTGGTCTACCGATTGACGTTCAAGAATTGGGCAAACATGAAGAAATGGGATTTTCCTGACGTCGTGCTTGCAAAAGAAACGCTGACCATCCCGGAAGATCAGGCGTCCAGGTTATCTCTGCATAACAAATAACAAGTGAGCAGCATACTATGATCTATCGAGCGATAAAATACGGTTGGCATGCAACAGCAGGCATGCTTCTGGTCGCGCTGCTGATTTCTTGCGAAAAACCGAAAGAGCAAGCCTATGAGTTTGCAATTCCTGCGGGGCTGGAATCGCTGCAAGTCAACGTACCTTCGGACAACCCGATGACACACGCCAGGGTTGAGCTGGGGCAAAAGCTGTACTTTGATGAGCGCCTTTCCGTGGACGCCACGGTGTCTTGCGCAACCTGCCATGTGCCCACGCTGTCTTTCACAGACGGCAGGGTCACCTCGGTTGGCGTCTATGGCCTGACCGCCGGGCGCAATGCCCCAACCCTGATCAACCGCGTCTTCGGCCAGGAGCAATTTCTGGACGGCCGCGCCGGCAGCATCGAAGAGGCGGTTCTCATGCACATCCGCAATGAAAACGAGATGCGCACCACACCGGAACGCGTTGCGCAGATACTGAACCAGGACCAGGCGTACCGCCAGGAATTTCAGCAGGCATTCGGCACGGAGGCCACGCCGGATGCCATCGCCAGAGCGTTGGCCGCATTCGTACGCACGTTCCTGTCCGGCAATTCAGACTACGACCGCTATGTCGCCGGCGAGCAGGATGCCCTGTCGGAATCGGCGCGCCGCGGCCTGGCGCTTTTTCGAAGTGACAGGCTGCGTTGCAGCACGTGCCACGCAGGGCCAAACTTCAGCGATGAGCAATATCGCAGCAACGGCGCCGGTATGGATGCCTTTGAGCCAGATGCCGGCCGTTTTTTGGTTACAGGCGACTCGTCGGACTTCGGCAAGTTCAAGACCCCGACTCTGCGCGACATTGCACGCACGGCGCCCTACATGCACGATGGCAGTGTGCGCACACTGCGCGAAGTCGTACGCTTCTACAACAGGGGAGGCATCGAACACAGCAATCGCAGCCCTCTGGTCAAACCGCTCAACCTGACAGACGCAGAAATCGAAGATGTGGTTAATTTCCTGCGCTCTTTGCAGGGTAGCAATATGCTGTTCTTCAGCAGCAACACTCCGTAAATTTGAGGGAGAAGATGATGAACATGAGTTTCAACCGCTGCCGTCTACTGCCGTCAATGCAATTATTGTTGCTGGTCACTTTGTTTGCACTGGCCGCCTGCCATGATATGGAAGGTCTGGATGAATCACAATTTGTACGGGATGGCGACCTCGTTTTCGTGAACACGGCAAAGGAAGTAAAATACGTCGGCTCAAAAGCTTGCCGGCCCTGTCACGAAGAGATCTATGATGCGTATATGCGTTCGCCCACTGGCAAGTCTATGAGTGTGATGGATAGCAGCAATGTTATCGAGCAATTTCCACAGCAACAGGCTGTATACGATTCCACGCGTGATTTCTATTATGAGATGGTGCAAAAAGACGGCAAATATTTTCAACGCGAATACCGGTTGGGTTCAGCCGGCAATGTCATACATGAACGGATGATGCAGGCGCAATATGTGATCGGCTCGGGGACGAATCTGCGCATGTATTTCTATGATGAAAATGGCACGTTCTATCAACTGCCGCTCACTTGGTACGTGCACAAACAACGCTGGGACATGAGTCCGGGCTACAGCGAGTTTGTAAATGTTCGTTTCTCGCGCTATGTGACGCCTATGTGCATGTCCTGCCATAACGGTTACATGCAGTTAAGACCGGACTCGCACAGCCGCTACGAGCAGCCATATAAGATCGGCGTCGGTTGTGAGGATTGCCACGGTCCCGGAGATTTGCATGTGCGTGAATTCGAAGGAGAGAAGCTTGGTTTCCCCTCCAAAAAATACATAACCATCGTCAACTCGCCGCGTTTGTCGCCGCAACGCCAG
>CAZVSL010000572.1:0-4097 GCA_964629935.1 uncultured Calditrichaceae bacterium
GCATTACAACGGTCCGCGCAAACACAAACGGTTTGTGGCCATCGATTGCGGCGCTCTGCCTGAGAACCTGCTGGAAAGCGAGCTCTTCGGCCACGTCAAAGGCGCGTTCACCGGCGCCACCGAAAGCAAGAAAGGCCTGTTCGAAGAAGCGCACGGCGGGACGTTATTTCTGGATGAGATCAACAATACCACCCCGGCCCTGCAAGCGAAGCTTCTGAGAGCCATCCAGGAAGGTGAAATCAGGCCGGTTGGCGGCACCAGGTCTGTCAAGGTAGACACGCGCATCGTGTGTGCCGCAGGGAGAGACTTATCCGAATGTGTGCAGGAGGGTAGTTTCCGGCAGGATTTATATTTCCGGTTGAAAGTAGTGACCGTGCAACTGCCTCCCTTGCGCGAACGCAGGGATGATATCCCCATCCTTGCAAATCATTTTCTCACCACACTTAGCAAGAAGTTGGACAAGCCGCTCAAGGGCTTTAGCAAAGAGGCCATGCACGTGATGCAACATTACGATTGGCCCGGAAATATTCGTGAGCTCGAAAACACCGTAGAATTGTGTGCGACTCTGGCAGAGCCGGACGCCACGATAGTCGATGTGGACCTGCTGCCGGAAGAATTGCGCGGTGGCGGCCTGATAGGATTGTCAGGTGTGCTAGCGGGCGGCACGAATCTCGCACATGCAATCGAGCAGCTTGAACGCACCATGGTGGTGGAGGCGCTAAAGCAATACGATGGCAATCGCACACGGGCTGCGCAGCATCTCGGGCTCAGCCGGCGAGGTCTGCTCAATAAGATCGAACGCTACGGTCTGTAATATCTCGATCCCACTCGTTTTTCCCATCATAGGGTTCTGTTACATAAATCTATTTGACAGGACAACAGGACTACACATAACTCTTCACAATCATCTCCTCAATCACGGCGATGCTGCCAGGATAAACTATGAATCTGACTCTCAAGTGTGAAGCAGCTTTACGCAACCGCCCAAAAAGCAACTAAGTCCGCAAGCAAGTCAAGATCTATACAAAACATATCCTTATCGCGGTTCCTTATCTTCGTTTTGTTATCTGGCATAACCATTGCGTTTCCGGTGGACAACTCATGAAAGAATACCAATACACTTAACCGGAGCATAATATGGAAACCCTGGTCACCAGCAGACGCGAACAAGAGGTAATCCTGACGACGCCGAATGAATTCACCCCGGTCAATGATGAATACCAACCTTTTGAACCAGCCGGCCGACGGGATAGAATACATGAGAAATTGGCGGTGCCGTTGCTTGTGAAGCTGCTGGGATTGCCACAGGGAAAACGTATTTTGGAAATTGGCTGTGGCGCCGGAACCTCGCTTTTGTCGCTGGCACGACTTTGCATGCCAACGCGGCTGGTTGGCATCGATATTGATGATTTTCTGCTGCGTCAGGCCAATTCTGAGCTGAAGACAAATCACGTGCAGGCCGAGTTGTACCAGGAGGACGTCCGGAGCATGCCCTTTGCTGATGCATCGTTCGATATAATCATAGATTTTGGCACCTGTTATCATATCAACCGGCGTGTAAAAGCAATCAGAGAGATTGAACGCGTGTTGGCGCCGGACGGCATTTTTGCAACAGAAACTCCCATAACCCAGATTATTTCTCATCCGGTGCGTTCGCTGGGGAAACGGATACCATGGCATATGTCTCATTCATTGCGGCCGGCGCGCACAGCGATTTTGTGGACGAGCCGGAAAAGAGATGAATTTTGTTGAGATTGCTGCTACAAGAACAGTAACCCGGCTGCGATATGTTACAAAAATGTAAAGCTACTTTACACTCACTGCTGTAAAGTAGCTTTACAACAAAAAAGAAGATGTGGGTGCGGTGTATTCTGCCTTTTCTGTTGGCGATCCGCTGGGCGCCCTGACTTTTGGCGCGGCCTTGCCTTTTTCAGGCGACGCGGATTTGGAAGATTTTGTCGCTTTGCTTTTCGGCGGCGAGAAGCAACTCTCGAACAATGTAAAACTGCTCACAGAAAACTGGCTGCTGTTGGGCGATGATAATGAGAATCTATTACTCTTTTCCGCCGGCATTCGCTTCATTGGCGACCGGTTGACAGTGGGTCTCGGTTTCTTCACTTTTGAAGAATTTATCGATGAAGGAGAAGGATTCCCGGTGATACCTTGGCTTGACTTCTCTTTGAGTTTTGGCAAATAGGCAGGTGATTCTTATGAACAAAAAGCAGAAACACAAGCGCGTTAACGACATTTTGCTGGCCTCGCTTGAGCGGCAGGCGATTGCATGGCTGGTTAGACGTATGCCGGCCTGGGTTACGCCGGATTTGCTCACCGGTCTGGGCTTGCTGGCCGCACTTGTGATCGCAGCAGGCTACGCGCTGACAAATTTTGACAGGAATTTTCTGTGGCTGGCCAGTTTCGGTCTGGTGCTCAACTGGTTTGGCGATAGCCTGGATGGTTCGCTGGCGCGCTACCGCAAGATCGAACGGCCCAAGTTCGGTTACTTTATCGATCACACCATCGATGCATTCACCCAGTTCATTGTGGTCATCGGTATCGGGCTTTCGCCCTATGTCAGCTTCAAATTTGCCCTGTTCTTCCTGATTGGCTATTTCATGGTGTCCATTCACACCTACATTACCACTTATGTGCGGGGCGTTTTCAAGCTTTCCTACGGTGGGTTCGGGCCGACCGAAGTTCGCGTGCTGGCGTTCCTGGGCAACATAATCATCTATTTTGTCGGCTT
The DNA here is from genome assembly GCA_964629935.1 of uncultured Calditrichaceae bacterium. GTDB lineage: Bacteria > Zhuqueibacterota > Zhuqueibacteria > Oceanimicrobiales > Oceanimicrobiaceae > CAZVSL01. The sequence goes on from CAZVSL010000572.1 coordinate 2,744, forward strand.
GCCCGGCTTCACGGTTCCTTTGCTTCAGATCGCGCTATACGACTTCCTGTTCTTGCTAACGGGCAGCACGCTTATTGTGGTCTACATCGTTTCCACGGCAAGGGAAGCGGTCAAACTTGCCACTGCAGACTAATCCCGGGAAAGCTCATGCACTTTGCACCTCGCACCACAAACTATCACAAGCCCTGTCCCGGAATCTGGTTGTTTGCTGCATGTTTTGTACTTATGTCTATACTGACGCGGCAAGCCCAAAGCCACATTGCGGACACCAGCGTCATTCGTGTTACGGAAGAGCAACTGTTGCAGGCCATGTCCCGCGAGCATGGCTACGATCCGGCGGTGACAACAAATGTGGCCCGTTTTCAGGCCGCTGTAATTCTGAGCGTTGTGCGTGAGGTCATGAAAACCGATCCTGAGGGGGCCCCGCTCATGGTCGATCATAAGACCTGGTTTAAGGCTTTCCTGCAACACCTGAATTTGTCCGAAAGTTCAGCGCCGGGCTTTGCCCGCCTTGCCTATGAGCACAAGCAGGACCAGCTTATCGAATATCGCCGGCAGGACTTCAATTCCCATGCTGAACATGGCGAGCAACCGCGACTTATACTCAATGTATGTGTGTCCTGGCCCGATTCATCAACTTTGCCGGCGAGCTACAGTTTTGATGACACCACCTCAAAACCGAATCTAAGGGTGACCAATGCGCGCCACATTCGGTACTGGTTGCTCGATTTTGGCGATATGGTCGTGTATGACCAGATACAGGGGTTGAGCGGCCGGCCGACCTCCGGGGTGCTGGGTCTGCTATTTCGAATCATCGGTGAAGGCCAGCTTGTGCAATCCAGGATCGTCATCACAAAAGATGGATTGCAAATATCCAGGACACGTGCCAGGAAAGGCAGATTTAAGGTGGCGCCAGTGGTAACCATCTGGCCGGACGGGCGAATGGAAAAGGGCATACCGGACACACACGCCAATCTGCCGGAGGTCAAAGCTGGCCTCAACAGGTCCATAAACACGGATTACGCTTCCCACTGGAGCCATCCCTGACGATATGAACGACAGCTTTTCGAGAACATCTATGCGCCTGATCGCTCTATTACTCATCTGTGTCTTTGTTCTGAGCAGCCTTTCCTGCAGTAGCTGGCACAACGTACGCCACCATGATGTGGAAACCTTGCACGATCAAAAACCGCTGATCCGGATTCTGTTAAAGGATGGCTCCCAGTTCACGGCACGAAACTATGAATTTGTACCGGATACACTTATCACCTACTCGCCCGGCTCGCAGCCGGCCACAGGACAGAAAGTCCGGATTCCACTGGATAGAATCCACACCATTGAAGCCCGGCAAGAT
>CAZVSL010000573.1:0-3755 GCA_964629935.1 uncultured Calditrichaceae bacterium
CATTTCGTAAAAGGCGGCAAGCTGGAACGGCTTTACCCGCTTTATGAGATGGCAGATACGTTCCTGTACACCTCGGGCAGTGTGACAAAGAACGCCTCGCACGTCCGCGATGCACTGGACCTGAAGCGCATGATGATGGTGGTGGTATATGCACTTATACCAACTATCGCCATGGCGCTCTACAATACCGGCCTGCAAGCCAATCTGGCTCTCCAGAGCGTGGGAGAGTCTGCGGTTGCAGGCTGGCGCGGCGCAGTTCTCTCCGTGCTCGGCATGGGGATAAATCCGGAGAGCATTCTGGACAATGTCGTTCATGGTGCGCTTTACTTCATACCGATCTACGTAATCACCATCATTGCCGGCGGCGTGTGGGAAGTCCTTTTCGCCACGGTCAGGCGGCATGAAATCAACGAAGGCTTTTTGGTAACGAGTTTGCTGTTTCCGCTGACGCTGCCGCCGGATATTCCCTGGTGGCAGGTCATTCTGGGCATCTCATCCGGCGTGGTAATCGGCAAAGAGATCTTCGGCGGGGTCGGTATGAATGTGCTAAATCCCGCCCTGACAGGCCGGGCCTTTCTCTATTTTGCTTATCCCGCTGAAATTTCCGGAGATGCCGTTTGGGTGGCGGTGGACGGATTCAGCCGCGCCACGCCGCTGGCGGAGCTGGCCGATCCCGTTTTGCAGCTTTCGGTTAGTCTGAAGGATGCATTTTGGGGCCTCATGCCGGGATCGATGGGTGAGACCTCGACCATCGGCTGCTTGATCGGTGCGTTCATTCTGATTGTGACCAAAGTGGGATCCTGGCGCATCATGCTGAGCGTGGTCCTGGGCATGATCGGGCTTTCGGCCCTTTTGAATGCCATCGGCAGCGATACCAACGCCATGTTTCAGGTGACACCGGTCTGGCACTTTGTACTCGGCGGCTTCGCATTTGGCGCCGTTTACATGGCTACGGACCCGGTCAGCGCAGCCATGACACAAGCAGGGCAATGGTTCTACGGCATACTCATCGGAGCGTTGACGGTGCTGATCCGCGTGATCAATCCGGCATTTCCGGAGGGCATCATGCTGGCGATTTTGTTCGGCAACGTCTTCGCGCCCATCATCGACAAGATTTTCATAAACCGCAATATCAAAAGGAGGCTGGCGAGATATGCAGGATGAAAGCATTGGCAAGATCATCAAGATCGCCGTGGCAGTTTGTATCGTGTGCTCGATCCTGGTCTCGACCGCGGCAGTGACCCTCGATAGCATCCAGACCCGCAATAAGCATCTGGATAAGATCAAGAACATTCTGAAGGCAGGCGATCTGCTTAGCGAAGGACAGGAGATCGAGCAAATCTACAAGGATTACATCGAACCGGTGATGATCGAGCTGGAAACTGGCACACCTGTACCAGAAGAAGAATTCAATGACGAGCTCAACATCCGGGATTTCAACATCAAAGAAATGTCCGCGCATCCGCAATACAGCATTGCTGTGCCGCCGAAGCAAGACATCGCCGACATCAAACGCAAGCCCAAATATATGGTGGTCTATCAGGTGATTAAAGGTGACTCGCTCGACAAGATCATCCTGCCGATTTATGGTAAGGGTTTATGGTCGACAATGTACGGCTTCATGGCACTGGATAGCAACATGCGTACAATCAGAGGGCTGACATTCTACGAACATGGCGAAACACCCGGTTTAGGCGGGGAGATAGACAACCCCCGCTGGCAACAACAGTGGAACGGCAAACTGGCCTATGATGAAAACTGGAATGTTGAGATCACGGTTCTGAAAGGTCAGGTCGACCCCGGCAGGCCGCAAGCAAAGTACCAGATAGACGGCCTGGCTGGCGCCACGATCACGACACGTGGCGTAGACTTGCTGGTCAAATACTGGCTGGGCGACCAGGGCTACGGACCGTATCTGAGTAAGCTTCGTGCAGGAGGGCAGAATGAGCAAGGTTAAAGACGTCTTATTCGAACCGATTTTCAACAACAATCCGATAGCATTGCAAATCCTCGGTATCTGCTCAGCATTGGCTGTAACGACCAAACTGGAGACGGCCATAACCATGTCTCTGGCCGTTATTTTCGTCATAGGGTTCTCCAATCTGTCGGTCAGTTTTATTCGCGAGCATGTGCCGAGCAGTGTGCGTATCCTGGTGGAAATGACAATCATCGCTTCCCTGGTAATCATCGCAGACGAAATCATCAAGGCGGTGGCGTATGATATCAGCAAGCAGTTGTCCATTTTCGTCGGTCTGATCATCACCAATTGTATTATCATGGGCCGGGCGGAGGCATTCGCGCTCAAGAATCCGCCGGGCATCAGTTTTGCTGACGGCGTGGGCAACGGAATTGGCTACAGCATAATCCTGCTGGTCGTGGGCTTTTTCCGTGAGCTTTTCGGCTCCGGCAAGCTCGTCGGCATGAGCGTACTGCCTCTCAATACAGAAGGCGGCTGGTATGTGCAAAATGGTCTGTTTTTGCTGTCACCGAGCGCTTTTATCCTCATCGGGCTCATTATCTGGGCGCTGCGTACCTGGAAACCTGAACAAGTGGAAGAGGAATAATCATGGCTGAGCATTATCTGAGCTTATTTCTGAAAGCTGTGTTCATAGAAAATCTCGCACTTGCCTTTTTCCTGGGCATGTGCACCTATCTTGCTGTTTCCAAGAAAGTTGAAACTGCAACGGGACTTGGTATTGCCGTCATTGTCGTGCAGGCAATCACAGTGCCCGTGAACAATCTAATTTATGCAAACATCCTGAAGCCGGGCGCGCTGGCCTGGGCCGGTCTGCCGGATGTCGACCTGACATTTCTCGGCCTGGTGACCTATATCGGTGTCATCGCGGCAATGGTGCAAATTTTGGAGATGACGCTGGACAAGTTCGTGCCGGCGCTCTACAACGCACTCGGCATCTTTCTGCCCCTGATCACAGTGAATTGCGCCATTCTCGGCGGTTCATTGTTTATGGTGGAAAGGAACTACAACTTCACGGAAAGCGTGGTTTACGGAGTCGGATCCGGAACCGGTTGGGCGCTGGCCATCATCGCGCTGGCGGGCATTCGCGAAAAATTGAAATATAGCAATGTCCCACCAGGATTACGCGGCCTCGGCATCACCTTCATCACCGTGGGACTGATGGCCATGGCATTCATGTTATTCTCCGGAATTCAGCTATAGCGTAAGAAAGGAAGGCTATGACAGGCATAGAACTGATCGCACTCGGCGTGCTTATGTTCACGCTGATCGTGCTTGCGCTGGTATCTATCATCGTTTTTGCCAGGTCCAGGCTGGTCGCGACCGGCAATGTCAATATCACAATCAACGACGATCCGGACCACAGTCTGTTGGTTCCGGTGGGCAGCAAACTGCTCAACACGCTGGCAGACCGGAAAATCTTTATCCCGTCTGCCTGCGGCGGAGGCGGCACCTGCGGCGAATGCAGGGTTGTCATCAAGGAAGGCGGCGGCGACGTGCTGCCAACAGAAACCTCGAAATTGAATCGGCGCCAGATTCGTGAGCACTACCGGCTTTCATGTCAGGTAGCTGTCAAAGACGACATGAAAATCGCAATCCCGGCTGAGTTTTTCGACATCAAGAAATGGCAATGTACCGTACGTTCGAACAAGAACGTTGCCACATTCATCAAAGAGCTGGTGCTGGAGCTGCCGCCGGGAGAAAAAGTCGACTTTCGTGCTGGCGGTTACATTCAAATTGAGGCGCCGCCTCATACTGTCAAATACTCCGATTTCATTAT
>CAZVSL010000573.1:3765-4093 GCA_964629935.1 uncultured Calditrichaceae bacterium
CATAATGGCAATAGGATTTGGTTTAACATCGCTTATAGGATTAGTCATAAGGGGACAAGTACAATCTCTGGCGCTATGTGTCTCATGTAAAAGAACCCATCGTTCGCGCCTATTCCATGGCCAACTACCCGGAGGAAGAGGGCATCATCATGTTGAACGTACGTATCGCCTCGCCCCCGCCGCGCATGCCGGACGTGCCGCCCGGGCAGATGTCATCTTATATATTCGGGCTCAAACCCGGCGACAAGGTAACCATCTCTGGCCCGTACGGTGAATTCTTTGCCAAAGACACGGATGCAGAAATGGTCTTTATCGGCGGCGGCGCCGG
>CAZVSL010000574.1:0-674 GCA_964629935.1 uncultured Calditrichaceae bacterium
TCTTGTTCACCCTTGGCAAGTCCTACCTTGAACGACATCAGGACCAGGAGGCGTATGACAAATTTCTGCAATTGATGGAGCTGGACCCAGACAACGAAGAAGTCTGTTTCTACACCGCCATCGCAGCCATTCGCCTCGAAGAAACCTCAGATGAGGCCCAATCCCTGTACGAGCGCGCGCTCCGCCATAATCCGGATTCCGAAGAACTTTTGCATAATCTGTCAGGGCTTTTCGAAAAACACGGGATAGATACGGCGTTTGCAAAACAGGTCAGGGCCAGAATGTCCGGTGCAGACAGCCCGCACCCTTCAAAAGAAACGCCTGCAGAAGAAACAACAGAACCGCAAGAGACGGATGATACCACTGACGAAACCAGCCTGCGCGATCAACTTGAATCGCTCTGGCGACAAGGCAAATTCAAACAAGCCAAGCAGCTCATCAAAGAGCGAACAGGGCAAGAATCTGATTCCGACCATCTTCTGGAGACGGCGCTAACACATGCCTACGAACACCTCACACGCAACCGGGAGCTGCGCAAACAAAGCACCATCGAGATCATCACCCGGGCGGCCAAACAATTGCTGCCGCCGGCAAACATGCAGCACATCCGGGACTATCTTACCCTGCGCGTCCTGCTGCCCGCCACATCGGCTGCAAAGAACGCATCTGCGCAG
>CAZVSL010000574.1:684-4088 GCA_964629935.1 uncultured Calditrichaceae bacterium
TCGGACTGATCCCGATGGAAGAATTCTTTGCCTCGATCCTAAATAACGGCGTGCATGACGAACAATCGGTCTTCACAGACGCTTTATTCAAATCACTGGCGAACACCACAAATGACGCAGAATACCCGGAAGTATCCGCCGCCGGAGACTGGTTCGGATTCCAGTTTGTGCAGTTAACATCCAGGGCCGGGAAAGCTGTACCACAGCGAGTCTCCGACCTGGTCAACACCTATCTCAGCAAGTCCGGGAAAAGCTATGTCAGGAATGCCGGCGCCTGCTTTGTCAGCCTGGCAACCGACCCTAAGTCTCAGATCCAGGCGACCATCCAATTGATGCGCAGCCTCGATGCCTATAACGAAGCCGTGGCTGAAAGCGAACGCATCTACCTATATTGCGGTCTCGAGGCGCGCGACACGACTGACAAGGACGCCACAGAGAATACGTTCTTACACATGCTGAATGCCGCCAACCTGCTCGCCGTCGCTTTGAGAAACGGAAATAAGTCGGATAGCGGTACCGGTCTGTTCCTGGCGCGCACAGGCAAACAGGTTGCGGATAGCTTGTGGCAGGCCGGAGTCACATTTCTGCCTGCGGACGAGTCCGAGCTTTGCCCATGGGAGCCGAAAGGTTCTTCTCAGATATTCTGGCCAGCGCCGTTGGCGACGGCCGTCAGCAAGAAAAACGTACTCATCTCCGACATTCAGTTACAGGAATGTATTGGCAAACACAGACATTATGCAACCTTTATTGGCAAGAACAAACAACTCGCACGCTTAGTCGTCGTTAGGGCGATGGATTATCAGACCTCGGTTGTGTTTATGCAGGACAAGGAAAAGCGGGAGCAGTTGTTCGAAAGCATTCGCCGGATCGGGCGCATGAGCCACCCCAACATCGCTACCCTTTTTGACATGGGGCAGCAAGATAACACGATTTTCTATGCCAGAGAATATGTTGATGGGACCACGCCGCTGGAGATCGACCGATCGCATGCGGAATGGGAATACGAGCTCGCAACCGTTTTGCTAAAAGTTATCAACGCCTTGAACTATGCGCAAAACCAGGGCGTGCATCATCTGAACTTGAAACCATCCAATATCCGGCTGCATGAAGCTCAGGGCCTGAAGCTGGTTGACTTTCATCTTGCCGGTTTTAACGAAACAAATCCGGATGAGATCACGAGGCATGAATCGGGCTGGAACTATCTTGCCCCGGAAGTTCTGCTGGACGGCGAGGGCGATGTTCGCAGCGACATTTATTCTCTGGGTGTGATCGCGTACGAAATCTTGACACAGCGGCATCCTCTGGAGGCGGCCGGCGTACATAACCTGGACGACATGCTGCAAACGGAATTGGAATTTTTGGAGTTAGAGCAAGTTCCCATTTGGCAGGCTTGGGTGCAAAAGGCGATGCATCTGGATTGCGATCTCAGATTTCAGACATTGAGCGAGGCAGAAATGGCGCTGCGCAAACTACAGCTCGAGTTGCTGCCAGGGGATTTTACTGAAACAAACCGGGATGATTAGCGGGCAGGATTGGTGTGCCGCTTGCTATCAGGCCTTCGACGGGCGCTGTTGTTCCTCCTCGGCATGGTGCTTGATGTTCTTGGCCTCAACAATGAATATCACCTCTTCCCCAATATTAGTCGACAAATCCGCTATCCGTTCAAGATTCTTGGCAACCATGGTCAAATCGATTGCGCGGGAAATGCTCCTCGGATCTTCCATCATGTAGGTCAACAACTCACGTTGAATCTGGTCTTCCAAACCATCGACAACGTCATCATTCTCCAGAACAGCGCGGGCTTTGGAAACATCGAACTCGACAAAACTGTCCAGGGAATTCTTGAGCATATCCTGGACTATGTTAGCCATATAAGGAATATCGATCAGGGGTTTAAGCGGCGGCGTATCTGCGTTCCTCTCGGCCCTGTCGGCGATATTCACGGCGTGGTCGCCAATTCGCTCCAGATCGTTGTTAATTTTGATTGAGGCCATGATGAACCGCAGGTCCGCAGCCACCGGCTGATAGCGGGCGAGCAGGGTAAAACAGGCATTTTCAATTTTTATTTCCAGAGCATCTATCGCCGCATCCTCTTCCATCACCTCCTGCGCAAGCTTGATCTCGCGATTTTTCAAGGCGCGGACTGACTTGTCGATGGCAAGCTCTGCCAGGCCGGCCATCTTCAGCAAATTCTGCTTAATCTTGGTTATTTCCAGGTCCAAGTGACGTTCCATGGTGCACCCTTACTAATTAATTAGAAGTAATGACCATTTTACAACCGGTTGCAGCAACAGGTTCCTGCTGAATTTTGACCCTAATGATCAAGACCCCGGGATGAACCGCTGGCGGGACAACAAATATCTCGCCCGCATTGTTCACAAACTGGCATCGCACGCTCAAAATCGACAACCGGAAGGGCGCAACCCAACTTATCCACCCTGCACGACTAATACGGGTTAGCCGAAGCGTCCGGAAATGTAATCTTCAGTCAGTTTCTCTTTGGGATTTGTGAAGATGTGTGGCGTCTCATCATACTCGATGAGCTTGCCAAGCCACAGATAGGCTGTATAGTCAGAGACACGAGCTGCCTGCTGCATATTATGCGTAACGATAACAATGGTGTAGTCATTCTTCAGTTCGAGAATCAGCTCCTCGATCTTCGCAGTTGCAATGGGATCCAGCGCAGAGCAGGGCTCATCCATCAAGACAATCTCCGGCTCGACAGCGATGGTGCGGGCAATACACAAGCGTTGCTGCTGCCCACCGGAAAGTCCGAGCGCACTGCTCTCTAGTCTGTCCTTGACCTCGTCCCAAAGGGCCGCTCTCTTCAGACTGCGCTCAACGATTTCATCCAGGCGTGCCTTGTTGCGGATACCGATTATCCGCGGCCCGTAAGCAACATTTTCATAGACAGACTTGGGAAAGGGATTCGACTTTTGGAACACCATGCCTATGCGTTTTCTCAATTCTGTGACGTCCACATCAGGCGCATAGATATCACTGCCCTCCGCGTAAATCCTGCCTTTGTGGTTTGCGCCATCGATCAAATCATTGAGCCGGTTGAAGCAGCGCAACAGCGTACTTTTGCCACAACCGGAAGGACCGATAAATGCCGTAACTTGCTTTTGCGGAATCTCGATATTTATGTCGGTCAGGACCCACTCGCCGCCATAGCTGAAAAACCAGTTCTCAGTTTTGATGGCTATATTGTCAGCGAATTGCATTCTACTATCCTGCGACTGTCTCTGCACTTCTCCATTACCCGTGCCGGATTCATCGTTCGACCTGTCCTTCTTATTGGCTAGCGTTCTTGCATCCGGTTCATGACTCATAATATATCCTACTCCCGTTTGATTGCAAAGACTAAAATACCGAATATGCCAGTTTTCTACGCAGATGGTTTC
>CAZVSL010000575.1:0-4087 GCA_964629935.1 uncultured Calditrichaceae bacterium
CGATGAAACCGGCGGCAACCGGAACCGGCAGCCAGAAAATCCCGCCCAGCGTGTACGCCCGCTTGCCGACGCCTTCTCGCATGGCAAAGGCGCGACTCCACCAGACATTGCTGTGAAAAATCTCGCCGATACCAAAAAGCAGGTTGTTGAAAATAGCCATGATCGAGGCCGGCAAGAGCACATTCAGAAGCATGGGACTTTCGGTCTTCAAATGAGTATAGGTCACGGAAAAATCGATGTTGGTCATGATGCCAAATCCGACCAGCGCAATACCGATCAAAATGATGATGCTCTGGATGAAATCCGTTCCGATGACAGCGAACAGCCCGCCAAACAAAGTATACACCACGCATACGAACAGGATGACAGTCATACCAACCTGATACGGGATGCCGGCGAGGGCGTTCATCAGAATGCCGCCAGCCATACCCATGCTAACCAGCCAGGTGAAGCCGTAGAATATGGAGATTGCCAGAAACACCAGCCACGCCGGTTTGCCGTATCGCAAACGAATAAAATCTCCGCTGGTATAGCCTTCAGGCATGAGTTTGCGGATGCGCTTCGCCAACGGCGCAAACAGCAGCAAACCAAATGAGGCGGTCGAGTAGGCAAACATACCCCAGACACCGAGCTCCAGAGCAAACTGAGGCGCCAGCATGGTTGTGTTCGAGGTAATCCAGGTGGCCATGGTCGTGGCCACACCGAGAGCCAGCCCAACATTGCGGCCGGCCAGCATGAAGCCTTCCATGTTCTTGGCTTTCTGTCCCCAATACCTTCCCAGCCAAATCCACATGATGCCGAGCAAAGCAAGGAGGAGCCAGCCAATACTCGAGTCTAAGATCGCGGAATGATGCGACAAAACAGTCTCCTTGTTTTTCCGTTTTCAGATTCGTTAGTGATTTAGTGGTCGTCAGAATTGCGGGTGCCGTGCACTACCAGGATCAGGGTTGCCAGGAAGACAACCGCACCGAGTCCAAACAGTGTAAAAGCCAGTTGCAGCGATTGGTGCGCAACTTGAACGTGCACCGGCTCTGACCAGGCGCTCATCGTGTCTTCTGCCCGTGTGCGTACACGATAATAGTAATCGCCGTCTTTCAAACCTGAGATGAAAGACGCCATATCCGGGCCGATATAGATCGTCTTCGCAGTCTCAAAGTTGGGGTCCCTGGCCTGCTGCACCTCAAAGGTTAGCGTACCGCCGCTAATGGACTCATCTTCCGGCCGCCATACCAGTCGGTGATGACCGGAATTGCTGAGGTTCTGCGCCGGCACTTGAAACTGCGGTGTGGTTACCTCCGCTTGCTGCGGCCGCGCGGATGCATCGTTCAGCGTACAAAGAACAAAAGCGAACCCAAGAATACATTTAAGCGCTTTGATGCTATCGCCTCCTTCTTTTGTTGAAAGTTTTGTGACTAACTATTTAAGATTCAACGCTTTCCGCACTCAACTCAGCTTGAATTCTGCTCGGGGTAAGCGCAGAATCTCTGGTGCGGAGATAGGCATCAATGAAATCTTTTTCTTTTTGAAAAAAACGATTGCGATTTTCTCTGAGATGCTTGAGAAAAGAATCGTCATCGGAGGCGTTTTGATTTGTAATCGGCCGCAGAGTGGACTCCTGACTTAACTGAAACAGGGGCACATCCGGCGACTGATTTGTGTCAAAACGCATGGGGATGGAGATAGTACCATTGTCGAGCGTCTCGACCTGATGGAACCAGTACGGCGGGATATAGAGGATCTGTCCGGCCTCGAGAATGCCCTCGAAGCACGCTTCATAGCGGGCATCCTGCTGCTTGTCAGCAGAGCTGACCGGAGGCGGGGACAAATCAAATTTTGCGGGTGGATTCCAATCTTCCTGGAGCTGCCTACCCTCAAACGGATGGATCAATGTGTATCGCTTCCTTCCTGAAATCTGAGCCAGGAAGCTATGCCACCAATCATGATGAAATGGCGTCACATTGCCTTTTTGTCCTATCCAGATGCCGGTGGCAGAGGGATTGTATCGATTCAGGATCTCCGGGATCTCGAAATCCTTCGAGAGCTCCTCAAACAGAGGATGGTCCGTGGCAATCCGGAGGTAGTAACTCTTGCCGCGCGCCTCGGAAAACACGTTCTGCAGAAACTGGCGGAAAAGCATGGTCTCCGGTTTGTTCACCTGTTGCAAGAATGTCTGCTCATCTTCATTGCTTACAAAGCTCGTTACTTCACGGTCACCAAGCTTTTCGCTTAGATAATCACGGGTCCAGTTTTTTGTGGCCGGCCACCTGGAGACCAGGTCCTCGATAACCAATGGCAGACAGCCAAACGGAATGAGTTCCTCACTCAGCGCAGCACGCCGATCGCGGATTTTTTCGGCAGACGTTTTCGGTGCTCGCATAAGTTAGCTCCGCCCTCCCAGGCCCTCAACCAGTTTTTTTGTTCCTACTTTTTCAAATTTGACTATAATTGCGCGATGCTCATCATCGGTCTTTTCCTTTCTGATGATCTTTCCGACATCAGAAAATTTGTTGTGACGGATCTTTTGGCCAACCCAATAGGTGGCGCCCGGCTTATAATCCGACACCTTCGAAAGCGCCTCGCTGCGCCTTTCATATTCATCCTCAGTAAGGAGGCGACCGGACTTGAGCACGCGTTCGACCGGAACGTTGAGACGCGAATGACAGGAATCGCACCGAAGGATGATCTGCCCTTCTTCTTCATCTTTATCCTTCAGAACGAACCTGACCGGTTCGCCGCATGTCTCACAATATCCTTTGTAATACTTCCGGCGCTCGTTTAAGGAAGCCATGGTTGCCATGTCAATTCTCCCGTCTATTAAATACGTTAGTTATGCAATGCGAATATCGCGTTATCTAGCGTCGACGCCGGTCCGTCATTTGCCTTTTTCTATGGCGCCGACGTGCGGCTATCCTGGCGAGCTTCTTCCGCTCACTCGGTTTCATATAATGTCTCGATTTTCTGATCGATTTATGCAGGCCAGCTTGCTGACACTTTCTTTTGAAGCGTTTGAGCGCATGTTCAATTGATTCGTCTTTTTTGAGTCTTATTGAAATCAAAGTTACCTCATCTTGTTTTGGTTCAATAGAATCTGTTGTTACTTCAAAAACAATACCAAACGCGGCGCCATATTGCAAATTGCAAAGAGACCCTCGAAATGACGGCGTGCATAGTTTGCATTAAGTATCGTAAAAATAAAACACTACACGTAAGCTTTGCAGCAGGCATTCTGTTGGAAAAAAATCTCTGGACTGTATTGTGACCAGAACCAAACGTGCCAAATCTGAAACATCATGTGTTCATGCAATAGTAATGTTGCAACATTAGTGTTGCAAATACATGGATCAGGCTTCCTGTTCCTGGCGGGAGATGTTGAATTCACGCATTTTGCGCCACAGGGTAGTCCGGTGTACGCCGAGCTTGTGGGCGGCTCGGGAGACGTTGCCGCCGGTATCAGACAGCGCTTTGCGGATGCGCGCTGCATCGGAAACGGTGTCCTGCCCCGGATGCGCAGTAAGCAGGCTGCTATCGGCTCTGCTGACTTCATCAGGAATGGAGGATGGCTCGATCATATTGGTCTTGCTGATGATAACCGCATGTTCGATAGCGTTTTCCAACTCCCGCACATTGCCGGGCCAGCTATAGCTTTTCAGCAGTTGCATGGCCTCGCGCGTCACGCCGATGATATTGCAGTCATGCTGGCGGTTGAAGCGTTCGATGAAATGTCTGACCAGCATGGAGATGTCAGCCTTTCGTTTGCGTAACGGCGGCAGGTTGATTTGAATGACTTTGATACGATAATAAAGGTCTTTTCTGAATATGCCCTGTCTGATCAAATCCGGCAGGTTGCGGTTGGTGGCAGAAAGCACGCGCACATCAACCTTCTTGCTTTTGACATCTCCGACACGTTCGATAGTTTTTTCCTGCAGCACCCGCAGCAAATTGATCTGAATCTCCTGAGACAGGGTGGCGATTTCATCGAGAAAGATGGTGCCGCCGTCAGCCATCTCGAAACGGCCCGGGCGGTCCTTGATCGCGCCGGTAAAAGCGCCTTTCACATGGCCGAAAAGATCGCTTTCCAGCAGAGAAT
>CAZVSL010000576.1:0-4082 GCA_964629935.1 uncultured Calditrichaceae bacterium
CAGACAATCACGGGCGCCTGAGAGCAGCTCTTTTCCCACGAAGCTGTTGAACCGCGCCACCACCAAACCGAACTTCTTGCCAGTTGCTACAAGCTTTCCCTCGTAGGTTTTCATTTATTATCCTCATCCACATTGTTTATAAAAAACTGATGTTGAACGGCTTCCTCCTGCTCTTCCAGGCTCAAAATATGGCCCAACTTGTCGCGCTTGGTAGCAAGATACCTGGCATTGATCTTGTTCGGTGGAACCTCGATGTTGACACGCTCAACAACCTCCAAACCATAACCCGTGATGCCAACGATTTTCTTGGGATTGTTTGTGAGAAGCCGAATTTTTCGTATTCCCAGGTCGTACAAGATCTGCGCACCCACACCGTAGTGGCGCAGATCTGGCTTGAAGCCGAGCGCCTCGTTTGCCTCGACCGTATCCTTGCCCTGGTCCTGCAGATTGTAGGCGCGCAGCTTGTTCTCCAGCCCGATCCCTCTGCCCTCCTGACGCATATACAAGACCACGCCCTTGCCGGCCTCGTTAATCTTGCGCAGGGCTGAATGTAATTGCTCGCCACAATCACAGCGCAAAGAACCGAATATATCGCCAGTGAGACACTGCGAATGCACCCGCACCAGAGTGGGTTCGCCATCGCTGACATCACCCTTGACGATGGCGACATGGTCCTGCTTATCGATTTCGCTGGCGTACAGGTGCAATGTGAACTCGCCGATCTCGGTTGGCAGCTTGGTGGTCACTTTGCGCGCAACCAGTTTTTCTGTTTGCCGGCGATATTCGATCAAATCCTCAATTGTGATGAACTTTAGGTTGAACTTGTCGGCGATCTGTCGCAACTTCGGCACTCTGGCCATTGTGCCGTCATCATCCATGATCTCGCACAACACGCCGGCCGGATAGAGTCCGGCGAGTCTGGCCAGGTCGACGACGGCCTCCGTGTGGCCCGCCCGTACCAGGACGCCCCCTTCGCGTGCCCGCAGCGGGAATATGTGTCCGGGTCTGGCAAGGTCAGCCGGCTTCGTTTCCGGATTGATGAGGGTGCGGATGGTTTCACAGCGGTCAAAAGCGGAAATTCCGGTGGTGGTATTGTTCTTGGCATCCACCGACACTGTGAAGTATGTTTTGAGTTTCTCCGTGTTCTTCGGCACCATAGAATGTAACTCGAGAGCATCGAGGCGCTCACCGGTCATGGGCACACAGATCAGGCCACGACCGTGTTTGGCCATGAAATTTATCTTCTCCGGCGTGACTTTTTCAGCCGCCATGATGAAGTCACCTTCATTCTCCCGGTCTTCGTCATCGATGACGATCAGGATTTCTCCGTCGCGATAAGCCGCAATTGCTTCTTCAATCTTGTCAAACATGTCGTCCAATCATTTCAGGGGTGATAACCAAAATCTCTTAGTCTGGCTTCCGTAACTCCGCCATGTTCAGATTTCAGTAGAATGCTTTCTACATATTTGCCAATCAAGTCAACCTCGATGTTGACCTGATCTCCGATTTTTATCCAATCCAGTGTCGTGCTTTGCAGCGTGTGAGGAATCAAGGCAATGGTGATAACGGCGTTGTCGATGCGCGCGACAGTCAGACTGACGCCGTCGACGGTTATCGAGCCTTCGGGTATGACATATTTCATCTTATCTGTGGGCAGCCGGATACTTAGAAGTTTGCCGCTCTCCTGTGGCGCAACTTGCGTAACATGCCCGATGCTATCGACGTGCCCCTGCACAATGTGGCCGCCCAGGCGGTCAGAAAACCGCAAGGCGCGCTCAAGATTTACCCGCGAACCGGCATGAAGCCGCCCGAGTGTTGTTTTGTCAAGCGTTTCCTGCACCGCATCGATCTCAAAACCGGAATTCGATACGGCCACTGCGGTGAGACACACACCGTTGACCGTGATACTGTCATCTACTTTCAGATCACGCGCCACCTTCTGCGCTTCGATTGTGAAACGCACCGCACCGCGTGGCTGTCTTTGTCGGACTGTGCCGACTTCTTCAATCAAACCTGTGAACATAAAACGGATATTTTTTTATTGTACGAATCATGCATCAAGCCGTATTATCAACTTTCCCCACAACAAGAACATCTTCACCAACGCGCGTGTTCCTGAATTCTGTGAGCTGCAAGCTCTGTGAAATTGTTTCGATGCCCAGATCCTGGAGTGCGCACAGGCCGGCTCCCAGAATTTTTGGCGCTATGAATACAGCCAGCTTGTCAACCAGGCCGGCCCGCAGAAACGCGGAAAAGATTTGCGCCCCCCCTTCCACGAGCAGCGAGGTCACGCCGTTTTCGCCCAACCTTCGACACAAGCTCATGAGCTCGACTCTGCCCTCCTTGTCTTGCGGCAGAAGCCAAACCTCCGCGCCACGGCTTTCAATCTGTCGAATCTTTTCAAGTTTCTTGTCGTCATTCGAATCAACACTTGCGATGATGGAGCGCTTTGCCTGAGAATCATTGAGCAGCCGGGCGCTGAGCGGCATTCTCAGGCGGCTATCCAGAACAACCCGCCTGGGCTGCGGTCCTTTCACCAGGCGCACATTCAACTCCGGATCATCGCTCAGCACCGTGCCGATGCCGGCCAGAATTGCATCACACTCACTGCGCATGCGATGTGTATAGCGCCGTGATGCCATCGATGATATCCATTGCGAGCTGCCATCGGCAGCGGTGATGCGGCCATCCAGGGATTGTGCAATCTTTAGCGTAACGTAAGGAAGTCCAGTTTTGATGTGCTTGAAAAAGCCGGCGTTCAACTCATAGCAGGCGTCTTGCAAAATACCGTGCGCAACTTCAACACCGTGATTCTTCAAAAACCGTATGCCCTGCCCATGCACCTGCGGATTCGCATCCAGAGTGCCAACCACCACACGCTTGATGCCTGATTTGACGATCGCCTCGACACAGGGAGGCTGTTTGCCATGATGCGTGCACGGTTCAAGGTTTACATAGAGTGTGCTTCCGGAAAGCAAGTTGTCCGAGGCCGTGTCGGTGGAGCGCTGGCGCACTGCTTTAATTGCCTCAACCTCAGCGTGTTCACCGCCAAACCTGCGATGATATCCGCGACCAATGATCTGACCATCCTTAACAATGATAGCGCCAACCATAGGATTTGGGCTAACATAGCCGCGGCCACGTTGAGCGAGTTTAAGCGTTCGTCTGATGAATGCCTCGTCCGTCACCGATATTGGTTTGACCTTATTTTAACTTAACTTACGTCGGTTTAAAAAGAAATTTAATATACAGATTAATTAATAGCAAGTCAAGGTGTTTTTGGGTGTGCGAGGTTAACCAGCGCACCAAATCGGGACAGACTAAAACACCATCCATAGTATGCTTCCCTGAATAAAATACTATATTTTGTATTTTTTTTCTTGACACGTCTTACTGTATGTTGTATATTGCAGCGAATTCTCGACCAACAAAACTTTTTATGACCATTCAAAATAGAAGGAGCGGTCCATGGAGAAAAAAGCCGGTGCAGACATGACAGTGGGACAGCCCGAGCGTGCTCCTGCCAATGGAGGCAAGCTCGCGAACACAGCCAGGGAGAACAGCAGAAAGCATAATATCTCGGCAGCACAGCTTGTGCGTCTCGTAAGAGAAGAATATGGTGACCTGTTTTCAAAGAAAGAGGTCGAACGGGCCAGTCAGTCGGCGGTGTATTATCCGGATAATTCGCTGGCAAGCGACGTGCTGCAGGCGAAATATTTGGCTCCCGGAGAGACGGGTCCCTTGCACCTGTGGCACAGGGTAGCCCGCGCAATTGCCTCAGTAGAAAAGGACGCAGACCACTGGTACAGGGAATTCTTCAAAGTACTTTTCGATTTCAAGTTTCTGCCCGGCGGCAGAGTGATGCACGGCGCCGGCCGGGAGGATGCCAAGCGGCGGCCGACGCTTTCCAATTGCTATGTCATACCCATCGAGGAAGATAGTCTGAACGGCATTTACCGCTGTCTCACAGAAAGCGCCATGGTCTATCGCACAGGCGGCGGCGTCGGCACGGATATGTCCGTTCTGCGTCCGGAGGGATCGCCGGTGAATGCCACGGTTGATAGATCGCCAGGCGTGACCGC
>CAZVSL010000577.1:0-4077 GCA_964629935.1 uncultured Calditrichaceae bacterium
GGTACGATTCTGAGCACGCGTGACAAAACCCACTGGATGAACCATACCAGTGGCTTCAGAGAAACTTTGACGAAAATTGTTTTCCCCTCACCAACAATAGGCTTTGTGACCTCCAACAGAGGTGAGATCCTGGCGACTGAAGATGCAGGTGAGACATGGCATACTCGAAAATTAGAAGCTTCGAGTCTGAATTCACTTTATTTTGTTCATCCAGATACTGGTTTTGCTGTTGGTCTCCGTGGTTTGGTTGGAAAAATATTCCGGACTGTCGATGGGGGAAAGACCTGGTCATTACAAAAGAACCATCTCGGCGGGGATTTGCTCGATATTGCCTTTGTGAATTCGGACACTGGATTTGTTGTCGGGTCAGAAGGTACGATTCTCAACAGTGTGAACGGAGGAGTAACCTGGACGACACAAGATAGCGGGGTTTATGACGAGACGTTTCAGGCGGTAGACTTTGCTGGACGGAAGGAAGCAGTCATCGTAGGAGTCCGTATTATATTACACACTGAGAATGGTGGACAAACCTGGATACCGATAGAATCCGGTACAAATGAAAGCCTTCATGATGTTGCCTTTGTTAACGACACAACCGGTTTTATTGTCGGCAGAGGCAGCACATTCTTGCACATCCCGACGGTCATTTTACGCACACGCGATGCCGGCAAGACATGGGAGCAGTTAGAAAGCAATACTGAGAACACCCTACTCGGCGTTGACTTTGTCGATGAAGCAACCGGTATCGCTGTTGGCAGGAACGGCACGATACTGTGGACAAACAATAGCGGAGAATCCTGGCACCCGCAGAGAAGCACTACCACCGAGTGGCTTCGTGATATTTTCATCACAGAACAGAGAGTTGCCTTTGTTGTAGGACAGCATGGCGTCATATTGCGCGGTCGCCTGGACGAAGTCGTATCTGTAGGGGCACTCCCATCTTCCCCTAACAACGATGATGAACGTGATTTGACCTCTATGCTGCTGGGCAACTATCCGAATCCCTTCAATCACACCACCAAAATAGAGTTCCAGTTGCCGGCGCCGGGTCGGGTACATGTCGAGCTGTTCAATACACGTGGTCAGTCGGTCTTGCTTGCATTGGACGACGATTTGCCGACAGGTCGGCACATGGTTCCGATTTCTGCGGATCGGTTGGCGTCCGGTGTTTACTATTATCGGGTTCTCTACCGGGCTTTTGGAGAGCGCCAAAACAGAACCGAAACCGGGAAGATTTTGCTGCTGAAATAGGTACGGCGACCCCACATTACAGTGTCTTCAATTCGAACCCTCAAAATAATACAATTAACGAGAGGAGGTGCACAAATGCTGACTTAACTTAACTAACTTGAACCTAACTGGAGAGGTCATTTTTGACGGATTGCAAGTTGGAGGTTGTCATGAAAAAAAGCACGTTGATTCCAAATCTAAAACAACATCATCTAATTTCCATCTTGAAAGGGGGTGATTGGATGAGCCTCCGCTCTGCTATGCTGCTCCTATTTCTTATTGTTTCCACTCTGGCCTGTGGCTACATCATGAAACCGCCCGACGGCGATTCCCGACCCGAAGGTTGGATGCCCCTCGGATTGCGTGATGTCGGGGTAAACCGGCTGGTGCTATCAGACGGCTGGCTATACGCTTGCGCTGGCAAGGATGGACTCTATCGCATCAAGCATCCGGCGAACGCTGGTGATGAGTGGGAGTTTCTGGGTTTGGATAGCCTCGACATCGAACGAATGACTTTCCCTTCTGGTGTGACCGATATTCTCACTAGCGGAAGTATTATCCTGGCCGGTGTCTGGGCCAGAAAAGCGCCTTCCGAAGCCTTTGGCATTTACCGCTCCACTGACGATGGCAAGACCTGGGTAAGGTCTGACAGCGGCTTTGTTGTCGACAGAAACTCAACTACTAGTGCACGGGTTGTACAGCTAGTCGCAGATCCGACTGATCCGCAGACAGTTTTGGCGGGCTGCAGTGGGCCCTACAACGTCTATCAAAGTTCTGATTTCGGCCAGACGTGGAATCTCATCAATTCTACGACCGTAGGCATCTTTAGTACTGTGGCTTACAATCCTGGCAGGGATGGTGAGATATGGGCTGGTGGTGGCACAGCATTTCCCAGCCCAATAATGCAGAAAAGCTCCGATGGCGGGTCGAGTTGGCAGTCAGTAATCGAGGCGCCGCAGGACACGATCATTTTCGACTTTGTCCAGGATATTGCGTTCGATGCCAGTGATGCGTCGACGATTTTTCTTTGTATGCGCCGCCAAGTGCTAAAAACTTTCGACGGCGGAAAAAGCTGGGCCGATTCTGCGCTGTTTGATCAGACGTTGACCAATCTATCGCTCAACCCAATGAATAGCGCGGAGCTCATGCTTTTGGGGCAGGGGACTCTTTTTCACTCCCTAGACGCTGGGCTTACATGGCCCGTCTTAGATACTTCACCAGGCGTAGAATTGACAACAACGTTCACTTCGGACTGGGGGCGCAGAATCCTCTACGTAGGCACGCATGCCGGAGCAACGTCTAAGGGAAGCGTTTATATATTGTATTTCTAAGTTTTCGAGGCAAGTCTGAAGTCATTCACTCTATTCTGAGGAAAGATATCATGGTAATCAAAACTTGTGCTAGGCAGCGTATAACTCTAATCCTATCAACGGCCTTGTTTAGCCTGATATTGGCATCTATAGTCTTCCCTCAAACATTTACATTGATGGGTAAAGACTACAAGTTTCATGAAGAAAAATGGTTCACTTTCTTCGATGGCCGACTGGGGGCTGAAGTCGAAACCAGTCGTCTCATTGTTCGACTTGGAGATAGGGGTGACGTCACTCGCTTTCCATTCGATGCATTTGATATAAGGGGAGTTACAATAGCCAGCCGCCGCTTTTTGGAAGGCTTTTATATACTGAGCGTTGAAACAGGAATGGACCCGTTTCCTATAGCCAGAAATCTTGAGAACACAGACCTATTTGATCGAGTCGAATTTGACGTCTACATGACCCGTACCGCCGCGCCCAACGATACGAAATATGTGGATCAGTGGAACTTGATGTCCGATAAATTGGACGTGGAGCGCGCATGGAATCTAAGCGTAGGTTCAGATCAGGTTGTGGTTGCGATAATTGACGAGGGGACACAGCGTGACCATGAGGACCTGGCCGGTTCTATCTGGCTGAATGTGTCTGAAGATGCGAACGGGAATGGTGTTGCAGACTTCATCCCGGTATCACAAGGGGGAGATATTGATAGCATTGACAACGATGGCAATGGCTTCGTCGATGATCTTGTTGGATGGGATTTCAAAGACGATGACAATAATCCTGAAGTAACGTTCCATGGCACTGCGGTAGCCGGAATTGTTGCAGCGAGAACCAATAACACGGTTGGAGTAGCGGGTATCGCGGGAGGTTGGGGTAGCAGGTCGGGTGTGAAGTTGATGATACTTGAAAATGCTCAATCAAATGGCGGTATTCTGGCAGGCGACATGGCGGATGCCATAGACTATGCTGCAAATAATGGCGCCAGCGTAATCAACATCAGTGCTGTCGTTGCTGAGGGAGAAACGGTCCTTGAGGATGCTGTGAACGCTGCTACCTCTAGCAAAGATGTAGTCGTAGTTTGCAGCGCTGGCAACTTCAATGATGGATGATGGAGAGCCTGAACCTGAAGATGTCATCCTTTGGCCAGCACGCTACGCCAACGCCATATCCGTCGGTGCTAGTGACGAGAACGATGTGCATTGGCCTTCGAGCATGATTGGCGATCCAGAAAGCCTTTCAATTCGCCTCGATCTCGTCGCACCTGGAGGACAATCGATTGTCTGGACCACAAAAGTAGGCGGATATGCTTTATTCAACGGCACATCTGCCTCCGCGCCGCATGTAGCAGGCGTGGCTGCTTTGGTCCGGTCACTTAACTCTGAATTGAGTTGGACGGATGTACGCACGATTTTGCGCTATACAGCGGATGAAGTCTCTGGCATGGGTGGCTCAGACTATACCGTTGAATACGGCTTTGGCCGCATCAACGCCTACGCCGCCCTCAAATACACCCTGGAAAACTACGGCGGCG
>CAZVSL010000578.1:0-2833 GCA_964629935.1 uncultured Calditrichaceae bacterium
AACGCGCTTCACAACCTGCATTCCGCCGGAGCTGGGCGGCAGCGGCAATCCCTCGGCGCCCACGGCCAGAGGCGTGATTTGTGGCATGGAAGCAGCGCTGGAATTCAGCGACGGCAGCACGCTGGCAGGCAAGACGGTGGCGGTGCAGGGCACGGGCAATGTCGGCGGCCCGTTGATTGAGTTTTTGTTTGAAAAGGATGTTGCCAGGGTCATCGCCTGCGATCTCAACGCTGATAGCGTCGAAAAAGTGCGCGCAAAGTATCCCGCTGACCGTCTTGACGCACGCGTCGTGCCGACGGGGGACATGTCTATTATGGCTGAGGAGTGCGATATCTTGTCGCCTTGTGCCACCGGCGCAACGTTAAATCCCGACACTATCCCGCAGATCAAAGCCAGGATCGTGTGTGGTGCAGCCAACAATCAGCTTGAGGATGCGGAGCGGGATGACAGGTTGCTGCACGAGCGCGGCATAATCTACGTGCCCGATTTTCTCACGAATCGCATGGGCATCGTCAACTGCTCGAACGAGCAATATGGCTTTGTAACCCACGACCCGCACATCGAAAAGCATTTGTCACGCGAGTGGCAGCATTCGATTCATCAGGCCGCCAGGAGGGTGCTGCAGGAATCGCGTAAGAGCGGCGAGTCGCCGGCCAAGGCGGCGGTTCGCCTGGCCAATGACCTGTCCGTACAGCCGCATCCCATCTTCGGACATCGCGGCCAGCAGATCATCGATGGTCTGGTGGTGGACCGTTGGTTTGAAGGGTGAGTAGGACTTTGCGGTGAAGAATGGAGACAGCGTGGTTCATTTAGGCCTGCAGACAGGCGTAACACATAGCGCTAATAAACCCTGCCCGGCTTCGGGTTTTTGCGATGAGCGCCCCAGCTTACATCAAGGCCGAACCGGAAGAGATTCTCGATGCCGTCGACTTGATAGGCTGAGTTGATACCCACCGTGTAGTTTTCCCACACGCCGCGCAACAGGCTCAAGCCAAAACTCCAGCGGCGATTCAGGTCTGAGGTGCCGAGATTGTTTGAAAAACCGGCTCTCAGTGCGAGCATGTCCAGGAATACTTTCTCCGCGCCAAAGTAGGCGCGGTTGGCGGTGTCATCGTGCAGGCTCTTACGCAGATCAAAAGCAAGAGTTAAGCCCTCCACTTCATAGGCGGCGCCCAGTCTCAGCGTTGCCGGTACATTTTCCGTATACTCGCCGCTAAATGATGAGTCCCACGTAAAACGATTTAGCAGGTCGCGCACCATCACGCCAAGAGACAGGTGCTCGTTGACCAGATAGATATATCCCAGGTCCACGGCAAAGCCGCTGCCCGAGCCGGTGATGCGATTCGGACCGCCATCGGGGTTGTTGCCAAAAGACGCCCAGCGTCCCTTGAGCGTGATACCAAATGACATCTGGTCGAAATAAATCTCATTGTCGCCCGCGACCTGCATATTGCGGGTAGTGAACGCAAACGATACACCGGCCGTGTTTTCCATGAGCGCGTCATCGCCCACGAACTGAAAACCGGCGCCGATCGAGGTTAACTTACCCATGGGGTATTGCAGACCGAAGAATCCCGAAGGCACGATGCCAAAGAGTTTGGCGTAGTTGGCTGTAAACGATGGCCGCGTGCCCAGCAGCAGGCCGGCCGGATTGGTGAGAAACGCATTGGCGTCATTGGAGAGCGCGGCAAAGGCCTCTCCCATACCGGTTGGTCGCACGCCAAAGCCGGACTCTGAGAATGCGCCCGGTATGTTGGCTAGCTCCTGCGCCTTTGCGGGCAAAACCCAAACCGTGGCTGCAAGAATCAGGAAAACAGTATTTTTGACTCCGCGTGTTCTCAACTTCGACTCATTTTATCAAAACGACAGATTTCATTTCGTCGCGTTTGTCAACCGGGTCTTCGACGATAACGCGAACCAGATAACGCCCATTGCGGGCCAGAGCGCCGCTGTCCGTTCTGCCATCCCAGGTGATGATGGCTCGGCCTCGCTGAAACGGAGTCTGATCATGCAGCAGACGCACAAGATTGCCCTCGAGATTGTAGACTTTAACTGTCAGCAAGGGCGTTGGCGCTGCGTCCGAGGCAATATCAAATTCGACCCGCAGGCCGGGCACGCCGTTGATTTCCTGGAAAGGCGAGAAGGGATTTGGCAGCAGTCTGAGATTATCGATAGTCAGAGGTTTGGAGAGAGCTAAGGACACATACTCCCCGGTATCAAGAATGCGAGCACTGACCGTGTTGTTGCCGGTCTGGCCAAGAGGCGCGAGCAGCAGCCATTCATTTTTGACATCATCCCATTTCGCGACATGTCTTTCCTGGCCCTCAGTGTTGGGCGGCACGGGTAGCATCAAAGTCACGGGCTCATTGAAAGTCAATCCCGTGGGCTTTAAAGTATAGGAAAAATCAGTTGTGAAGTATTCGGCGCGGCCTTTCTTGGCTGGCGCCAGCGGTTGTCTGGTTACCTGCAGGTCTTTGCGGCTGAGCACGGCGCTGGTCGGCACCTGCATTTCCAGACCGCGGTCATCGAACAACAGCACATTGCTGGTGGAATCAACGGGCGCGAAGACCGTGACCTGCAATTCGCCGCTCAAGCCGCTGGTGATATCTTCAGCCTTGATGGTCAGATCGCCAAAATAAGCCGGGTCCAGTGTGACGCAGCCGTCATTATCGATGGTAGCTGCCTTGGCCGATACATCCAGGCTCCAGCGCGGCCTGCCGATTGTCACGGGCCGATTCTCGGGATCGCGGGCATCGACCGTATAGCAATGCACCTCGAGATTAGATATGGCGGGTTTGTTGGTCAGGTCTGCGCGTTGAATGGTTATGGCTTG
>CAZVSL010000578.1:2843-4074 GCA_964629935.1 uncultured Calditrichaceae bacterium
GGCTTGCACGTCCTGCCGCTCGAGCCTGAAATCGATCCCGGCTACGGTGTCGAGCTCGGCAACCTCGACTTGCTGCTGGGCGGGATCGCTGCGGTGATGGGACAGGGCCGTGCTGATATTGTAGAAATCAGGAACCAGGCGCAGCACATAGTTGCCACGTGAATCCGTGCGTACCGTCGCTTCTCGTCCTTCCAGACCCGGCGAGGCTACCACCGGCACATTGCGCATGGCCGCTCCGGTCGCCAGATTTGTCACCCGGCCCTGGACGAAGCCGTATTTGCGCAGCAGACGGATGACCAGACTGGTGTCTCCGGGCGCCAGACCTGTGCGGGTTTGCGGAAAGAAGCCTTCTCTGCTGGTTTTCAGAGTATAGGTGTTGGCAGGCGCCAGTTTTTCCAGCACAAATTGTCCGGCTTCATCGGTGACCGCGACGCTGCGGCTGCCGCCGCCGGTGATGGTAGCTTCAACGCGCGCACCGCTGACAGGCTCTGAGGTATCATTGTCGAGCACCGTGCCAGCGATCATGCCGTTAAGATTCGTCAACAGGAAATCGATGCCGCTCGATTTGGCTGGCACGGCGGGCCAGGGCGTGGCCGGGGATAGGTACTGGTCTTTGAAAGCCAGAACTCTGAAATGCGCGCCGGCCACCACCGGCAAGCCGGTGATAGTATAGGCGCCGTCTTCCTCGCTTGTTGCGGTAAAGATATCCTGTCGATTGCGCGAAAACAGAGCCTGAACGGTGACGTCGCTGATTCCGCTGCTGTCGCGGCTGTCCCGCACTACGCCTTCGATGAAGCCATCCGCGGGATACAGCGTCAAATCCAGCGAGGCTTGCTGCAGTTCGCTCAGAAAGGTAGTCTCGCGCAGACCAAACAGCCCCTGCTTGAATGCCCGAATTTCGGCGTTACCCGCAATCACGCGCGGAAACAGATAGCGTCCGTCTGCGCCAGTGGTGTCGAACAGCGTTTGCGATGGTTGCACCAGGCGAACGATGGCCTGCCGGAGCGCGCTTCCGAGCGTATCCTGTACGGTTCCGGAAACGGTCGCGAAGCTCTCGCGCAGCGCAAAGTCGATATCCGCATGTAAATCACCGCTGTTTACCACCAGCGCCGTATCTGCCGGAAAATAGCCGGGCTTGCTGGCCGTCACGCGGAAAATGCCGCTGTTGAGGCAGAGCGAATATGTGCCGTCGTTGTCGGTAGTGGCTGTGAAGGCAGTATCATCTTCAGCG
>CAZVSL010000579.1:0-4071 GCA_964629935.1 uncultured Calditrichaceae bacterium
GCACCTGGTCGCCGAGCTGAATGAAGTTGGTGAGCTGGTCCGGCGTGGGCAGCGCGCTCGGAATGGGGCCGATGATCAGTGGGTTGCCATCTATGACCAACAGCGCGGGGTTGAAGAGCTTGCCGATCACAAAGTAGACAGCGACGCCGCACAGGAGTGCGACTAAAGAGCCCGGTATGCCCTTGATGAAGCGGTCTGCGAGCACCATGGCGATAATCGTAACCCCGCCGGCGATAATTGTCTCAGGACGCAACAGGGCACTGCCACTGAGAACTGAAAGCAGATTTGTACCTTTTGCCACGCCCAGAAAAGGACGCAACTGGCCGAGAAAAATGATGATGGCAATGCCATTCATGAAGCCGGCGATCACAGGGTAGGGGATGAACTTGATCAGCTTGCCGCCGCCGATAGCGCCGAGCGCCAGTTGCAGAACCCCGGCAATAAAGATGGTCATCGCAACGAGCAAGATGATGACTGTCACCTGATCCTGTCCCAGCGCCTGGATTTCGGGATCCTTCAACAGCGTGGCGATGATGGAGGTGACCATCACAGACATGGGAGCTGTGGGTACGGCGATCTGACCTGGCGTGCCTCCAAAAATGCTCGTCAAAATGCCGGCGACGATTACACCGTACAAGCCGGTGAGGGCGCCCTGTGCCACATACGCCTCACCAAACGGTGCAAACGCAGCCACACCGAATGCAATCGCCAACGGCAGCGAAATCACGGAAGTCGTGATGCCGCCCATGATGTCGCCCTTGAGATTGGAAAACAATTTCACCGATGTTCTCCCGATAGTGGAATTCTTGCATAGCTTCCGACTGTTTGTCGCAGCTTCACAAACCAGCTCCCGCCGTTTCAAATTCTATGGTAGGATGGTTCTAAACAGAATGACTCGCGTAGTTTTCTGAACATGCGTTCATCATTCCGAGCCAGCTCAGGTAGGGTGATGGCATAACATTAGGGAAATATAGCAGCTTGTGGCAGGAAATGCGTAAATGCCTTATACTTCTGTTTTAATTTTAGTTGACTGTGGTTCTGTTTTGACATAATTTAACAGGAGTCTGGCAATAACAAAACAAAACTGAATGGAGATAGGATGGTACTTGCGACACTCACATCTTTGTGCTTTGGGCTAATCCTTTGCGTTCAGACAGTACAAACGCAAGAACGTGATGCCAGCGAGTTGAAGGTGAGCACGAGTTCGGACCCGCCTGTTATGGTCGTGCTGGGCATCGCGCAAGATGGCGGCGTACCGCAAGCCGGTACGAAGCAGCATCCCGGCTGGCAAGACCCCGACAAACACCGGTTCGTGGTTTGTTTGGGACTGGTCGATCCTCTCTCGCAGCAACGCTGGATGTTCGAGGCCACGCCTGATTTTCCTGAGCAATTACATCGCCTGGATCAGATAGCTCCGATGCAGGATAGCGGTCTTAGCGGTATTTTTCTCACGCATGCTCACCTCGGCCATTACACCGGACTCATGTTCCTGGGGCATGAGGTGATGGGCGCGCAGGGGGCGCCGGTCTATGCCATGCCGCGTATGCGCCGGTACTTGCAAACCAACGGACCGTGGGATCAGTTGGTCCGCTATGAGAATATTCGCCTGCAAGAATTGACTGCTGATTCGACAATTCACCTGAATGAGAGATTGCAGGTAACGCCGTTTCTGGCGCCGCACCGACAGGAATACTCTGAGGTCGTGGGTTATCAAATAGACGGCCCGAATCGTTCCGTGCTGTTCATTCCGGACATCGATGGCTGGGAGCAGTGGGATGAGTGGGGCACGGCGATTGAGGATAAGATTGCCGAGGTCGATGTGGCCTATTTGGACGCTACATTTTTCGACAACGGCGAAATCCCCGGGCGCGATATGTCAGGCTTTCCCCATCCGTTCATCCGGCATAGCATGCGACGTTTTAGTGGTCTGCCTGCGTCGGAAAAAGGCAAGATTCGGTTTATCCATTTGAACCACACCAATCCTGCCTTGTGGCGAGAGAGCGCCGCGCGGCAAGAAATTATTGAGAATGGTTTTAACGTTGCCGAAGAAATGGAGCGACTGGCGTTATGATTGGCTGGATATACAGGTGATTCTGATGTGTGGGTGACTTTAGGTCAGCGTATATCATTCCGCAAATCTGCAAGCAGATCCACGCCCGTAGCCTGACTCAGCTCAGCCAGCGCTGTGTTAAATTCAAAAATATTCCGGACATGCTCCGCTTTCATGGCGCTGTTCGCCTGGTAAGCATCGATTAGATCTTTGACATTGCCGACACCGATGTCGAAGGTCATGGAGGTAGAGCGCAGCCAGTTTTCGCTTGCCTTCAATGCACGCCGGCTCTGGTGTATTTTTGCACGGGCGCGCTGCAGCTTAGCGTACACCTCAGCTACTTCCAGCCGAATCTCGCCTTCGAGTTTTTGCGTTTCCTGACTGGCCTGCTCATATTCAGCGCGCGCCAGACGAATGTCATCTTTCGTATGCCAGAAATTGAGTTTTTGTCGTACCTGGAAATAGGGGTTGGGCCGAAAGTAATTGGTAGAGTTGACCACGAAAGGATTCTTCGGATCAAAGCGGTCTTTGGCAAAGTTGAACTTAGTCGCCGCGCCGACAAAAAACTGTGGATATTTCTGGCTTAGCTCCGCATCAACTTGTGCGAGGCGCGAGCTGGTTTTGGCGTGCTGCTGCACTAAATCCGCCCGGTTTTCCAGTGCAAGCGCAATGTAAGCCTGCAAGCTGTCTATATCAGCAATCACCGGTTCCAAAATTTCGTCGGCGATGCTGAATTCGTCGGCCTGCATGCCAATGGCCTTTGCCAGGGTCGATTTGGCCATCGTGACTCTCTCTTCCGCTTCCCGTTGCCGTTTGTTGATTTCATACTTGAACATATCGAGTTTGAACAGATCAGTCTGACTGACATCTTCGTCGCCGGCGTCGAGCTTTTCCTCGAGTTTATCTTCCGCTTTCTGCAGCTCCTGTTGCGCATCTTCCAGAATGTGCTGTATCTCTCTACCGAGTACGAGCCCCCAATACAATTGCCGCACCTGCAACAGCGTCTCGGCTTGTCGTTGTGCGAGCTTGGCCTCAGCAGCCTCCAGGTCAAATTTGGCCGCACGCGTTTTACTCGAATATTTTCCGAAAGCATAGATCGGCTGCTCGAGATTTATTTCGAGCTGGGTGAAGTAGCGCCATTCGTTGAGCTCATCATCTTTGTCCGGCGAGACCAGCCAGCCGAATTCCGTGAACTCACCTCGCTGCCGCGGGATGGGGCCCCAGACATTGCGCAGCTCAGATTTCGGCAGAATACCGGCATGATGAGCACGCGTCAACCGCGCCTGCTGCTTTCCGATATCCTGGCTGGCATCGTGGATGAGCGGGCTGTTTTTCAGGGCCAGGTCTTCGCATTGCTCGCGGGTCAGGAGTGGTATCTGGTTTTCCTGAGGTAGCAATTTGGGAGGGGGGAACATGGCGACCAGAATCAGCATGCAAAGCCAGGTCTGTGTTGAGAAACATGAGGTTAGCTGAAAGAGGTGTGCCGGCATCAGATTTCTTGTGTTATTCAGAATGAATAGCCCGAATATATGAACTAACGAACGAATTGCAACAGGTTTCGGTTTCGATTTGAGAGGAAAAGAAGGGCACAAACAAATTCTTCAGACACGCATCTCCACACAACTTCAGTCGCTTGTATTCAGAAGGCGTTTCGTTAAGGGTTACCCCTTTGTCGCATCATGATGATAAGCCACAAAGCGGCGGGAATCACTCTCCCGGCTTTCCGGATTCACTTTGTAGCCGGCTCTGTATAGAAAACCCGCACCACCGGCCGCTTGAATTCCGGAGCGGGTACAATTCTGTCATTGGTAAGCGGTTTCGTGGCCAGTCCACGATGTGAAATCAGCACCACGCCGCTGTTCTCCTCGCCGCCGTTGACCCAGAGCTCCACCAGTTGTGTTACCTCCAGATCGATTTGCTGCAAACCGGAGGTGGCGCGCGGGATAACAACCGTCACCGGATTGCCATTGTAATCCACCGACTTGCTGGCGCCGATGGCCTCGGCGAGAGAATCTCCAGCA
>CAZVSL010000580.1:0-4067 GCA_964629935.1 uncultured Calditrichaceae bacterium
CTCTGCGGCTATAAACTCGGCCCCTACCTTATGGAAGATGAAATCGGCCGTGGGGGCATGGGTCTGATTTATCGTGCCAGACGTTACGACAATGAGTTTCGACAACAAGTCGCCATTAAGATCATGCTGCCAAACTCACCACCGGATTTGTTGCCGCGATTTTTGGCCGAGCGCAATATTCTCGCTAATCTCAATCATCCCTATATCGCTCGCCTGTATGACGGTGGCTCGCATGAAGGTCAGCCTTATTTTGTTATGGAGTATGTGGACGGCGAGCCGATCGACGTTTATTGTAATCGTAACAATTTGTCGATCACACAACGCATTGAGCTTTTCCTCAAGGTTTTGGATGCGATACAATATGCCCATCAATGCTCACTGGTGCACCGCGACTTGAAACCTGCTAATATTTTGGTGAGCAAATCTGGTGTGCCTAAGCTGCTTGATTTCGGAATCGCAGAATTAGCTCACAGCAAAAATCGACAACTGGCTTCCTCTCAGCTCGATATCCTGCGCACAATGACTCGCGAATACGCCAGTCCTGAGCAGATCAAGCAACATGCCGTTACGCCCGCAGCCGACATTTATGCACTCGGCGTACTGCTTTACAAGTTGCTTACTGGCTTCTTGCCTTATCGTTTGGAACGTCGAACACCGAGCCAACTCGAACGTGCTGTTTGCAAGCAGGAGCCGGAGGCGCCGAGCCAGGCGTTGGCGAGCCGCAGACTGAAATCACATCACCACAATAGCAATCGTGGACGCCTCCTGCAAACAAGTGATAGCCTCAAGAAACACAGACGCAGGCTGCGGGGCGACCTCGACCAAATCGTGCTTAAAGCTATGCGCAAAGAGCCAGGTGCTCGTTACGTCTCAGCCGCGGAATTCGCTAAGGATTTGCACAACTACCTCAACAGCTTGCCCGTGAGCGCTTGCGAGGATGAGAGATGCTACCGCACAAAGAAGTGGCTCGTTCGAAACAGACATTACCTGGGCTTTGAAGCTGCGGTTTCTCTAACCATACTTACCTTTGCCATCTTGTCTGCTGGTCGCAAACCGAAACACCGTCTAACTGAGAACGATGAGAGCACCAGAGGCGCCGATGAATTGAGTTCCATAGCTGAAATGTTCAGCTAAGCAATAAAAGACGCTACCTAAAAAATGGGAAGTAGCGGATGTCAGGTCTAATCGAAACTCTGCTGAAATTTGGTGAGTCTTTACTCGCCTGCGCTGAGATAGAAAGTGCGCTTCCGAATGTGCTCGATCTGGTGATTCAAGATACGCACGCAGAGCGGGGCCGTATTGAGCTTTGTAGTAAAAACGGCAATCGGCCGTTGCGTGCAGCCCGGGAAAAGGGGCGAAGTCTCGATCCGGATGCAGACCACATCAGTAGCAAAATACTGAGATATGTTAAGAAAACGCGTCGATCATTTATCAGCCCCAACGCGATGGATGACGAAAAGCTGACTTCTATGCTCGGAAGCTCCAAGACGATTTTCGAGCAAAGTCTGCGCTCGGTAGCATGCGTACCCTTACGTGATGAAGATGGTATTTTCGGCGTGATCTACATAGACAATCGTAGCCGGACCGGACTCTTCGACGATGATATTGGCAAGAAGCTCCAGCGACTCGCCGACCTGATGGCGCGCCCCCTACGACAGGCGCTCAGTCGCGCCCTGGAACGCCGGAAGACGCAGAAGGAACTGATCACACTCCGGCACCAGGTAGAAGAGCTGCAGGATTATTTCGACATAATTGGCGAAAGCAAGGAGATCCAAGAGATCAAATATATGATCGATGTGCTAAAGGACTTTGATGAATTCAACATCCTGATCACGGGGGAAACCGGCACCGGCAAGGAGCTCGTCGCCAGAATGCTGCACCGGAAAAGCAGGCGGGCTAACAAACTATTTATCAAATATGATTGTGCCGGCAGATCGCGGGATTTGCTGGAATCTGAGCTCTTCGGACACAAGAAAGGGGCGTTCACCGGCGCCATCGAAAATAGCCGCGGGCATATCGGCGACGCTGAGGGCGGCACGCTTTTTCTCGATGAAATCGGGAATCTGACCCGGGCGGTACAGATGAAGCTGCTGCACTTCCTGCATAACAAAACCTATACACCGGTCGGCATGACAGAAGAACGAAGGGCCGATGTTTGGTTGATTATGGCCACCAACAAGGATCTGAAAAAACTCAAAGATGACGGGAAGCTGATGGAGGACATCTACTACCGCATAGATAAGAGCCGGCGCATTCATGTGCCGCCGCTGCGGCAGCGCAAAGGGGACATCCCCGCTTTGGCCGCTTTCATCTTGAAACGGTATAACCAGCGGCATAACACGCACTATCTCTTTGCCGATGGTTTTGTTGAATCTCTGAAAAAGCATCCCTATCCTGGCAACTTCCGGCAACTCGAC
The DNA here is from genome assembly GCA_964629935.1 of uncultured Calditrichaceae bacterium. Lineage (GTDB taxonomy): Bacteria > Zhuqueibacterota > Zhuqueibacteria > Oceanimicrobiales > Oceanimicrobiaceae > CAZVSL01. The sequence goes on from CAZVSL010000580.1 coordinate 2,418, forward strand.
AAATATGTTAATGACGCTATTTTTAACGCACACCTGGCCGAAGAGCAGACTGTGCTGCCGGAGCATCTGCCACTGGAGTTTTTGGAAGATGCCAGAACCGAGCTTGCTCTACAGCATTTGCAACCGGTTTCCGAGGATTTCTACGCGACCGACCTACCAGACAATAATGGCAATCATCCGTTTATCACCGGCTTGCAAGCCCGGCCCCGTGACCTCCAAATCGATGCCGGTGGAGCGAGCTTTCCCCTGCATGACCATCTTCTTATTGCAATCGACAAAGCTGCCGGCATACCGCTCTTGCGGGCCAACGAATTCGTTCTGAAAGCTTTTGAGCGTAACTTCCTTCTTGCTGCCAGAGGAAGATGCGAATACCACAAAGAAGTGATTGCCGAGCTGGGGATCGATAAGAGCACCTATTTCGAGAAGCTTAAAAGACACGGCTTTCACACTCCGTAACCTCGAGCATGCGGTCACGGCTGTTGGTGTTGGACTTTTCACGCAAAAGCCACCGTTCCGAGTTGGTTCTATCCTACCCGTAGGCGGTGCCTTCCGCCTTTTTCTCCGAATTATACCCTGCATTCCACCATATCATCTGCCAGCAAGTGTAGGTTTAAGTTAAGCAGAAACAAACTGTTGTGGATTTTCCTGCTTGCAAGTGCGCCGATTGGCATGAATTTTACTTATACATAAGCACGGTCTGTCGCCCGGTCGGGGCAGGCTCTCTTTAATGAATCAATCGCGCGCATTCAATCAAACCATGGCCATGGCTTTCATTTCATTCTGAATTAGTCAGAAAGGAAAAAGTCATGAAGATCAAAAAGCATTTTACGGGAGCAGAAAACCACAGCATCACCACGGCAGAAGCGCTGACATTTATCAAGCAATTTCGTGAGCACTATGGTCCGGAAGCAGCGCCGGGCGTGTTTTTTGACAAGCAAGCTGTGCAGGAAATCCTGCAGCAGCCGCAGGCAGTGGGCATGCGCTATTACTACGGCGCCGACGCCCTGGAGCAAACCCGGCTCGTACTGGTGGGCGCCAACGCCAACGGCAACGATCTGCTGCAAGGCGAATCAGTCAAAGTTTCTATGGCCAGTCCGCCAATGATAGAGAAAGGTTTGTATGATCAGAGTGCAGTGCGCCACGAGATTTCCCTGCACGATGCTGCGCAGTGGACCAGTCGGTACCAGGAAAGTTTGCGGCCAGGCGAGATCAAGGGCGGCTTCTTTGGCAAGGCGGCTGTGCTGAGATTATTGGACTACTCCGGCTGTGTCGGCATACGGTTTTTCTTCGGGGCGAAGCGGGACGGCGCAAGGGTGGTTGTTGGGTTGTGTGTGGACAAGTTCGGTATAGACTTGTTTTATGGACCGATGATGGAATTGTCTATAGGGTGTCCACCCATTTGTGGGTCGTTAAATCCTCTCAATTGCGGAAAAACAAGCAAAAGCGAAAGAGTATCGAGTTGTCTTGCTTGACCCTCACCCTGTCAGTGCATAATGACCGATTGTTCTCGTCCGGGAGAAGCCAGAAACCCGGGCGGATTAATATTTTGGGCCATCACAGTTGCAATATTATTTCATATGCATTATCTTGCGCTCAAAGGTATCCCGGTTGTTTATATCAAATTCCCGTTATTAGCTCAAAGGAGATTCG
>CAZVSL010000581.1:0-4053 GCA_964629935.1 uncultured Calditrichaceae bacterium
CACTTCCGCCATGAATTCAGGGGAAGATATGTTGGAGATCGATGCGGGCCTTGACGCACCCGATGATATGCAATTTGTTGAATTCGAGCGTGGCGTCGACATCAAGTTCCGGGTGAACGGCAATGGCGATGTCACCGCCGACGGCGCCTTTACCGGCGGCGGCGCCGATTTCGCAGAGATGTTGCAGGTGAGCTCGGGGGCCGCTACCGTTGAGCCGGGGGACGTGATGGTTATCGAGCCTGCGCGCACAGGCGCCATCACGAAATCTGCGACAGCGCGCTCTACCCTGGTGGCGGGCATCTATTCCACCAAGCCAGGCTTCATCGGCTCAGAACGCGACTGGGACAAATCTTTTGGACAAAAAATGGGTACCTTCGACGATGAAACGGGTGCTTTCTCCATGACCGATATAGCACAGACGTTTGATGAGATTCCCATGGCAGTGGTGGGAATTGTTCCCTGCAAGGTCTCGGCTGAGAACGGCGCCATTCGTCCCGGTGACCTGCTGGTAACTTCTGCCACACCCGGCCATGCCATGCGCGAGGACAATCCGGCAGTGGGTACCGTATTAGGCAAAGCCATGGGAGAGCTTTCCTCCGGCACCGGGATGATCAAGGTGCTCGTGACCTTGCAATGAGAACGTATGGGAGAGAATCGACAAAATGAGAACCCTCAATTTTATACTAATCGCTCTGTTGTGTTCTGTGAATGGTTTTATCCTGGCACAAGTTCCGCAGACGATGAGCTATCAGGGCGTGCTCACCGATGCTGATGGTAATGCGGTGGCAGATGGCAATTACGACCTGACATTGGCTCTATATAACGCCGCGTCTGGTGGTACTGCGCAATGGATGGAAACGCAATCTGTAGCAGTCGTCAACGGTGTGTTCAACATTATCCTCGGCAGCGTGAGTCCGCTCGAATTGCCCTTTGACACTGCCTACTGGCTCGGCATCCAGATCGGCACGGATGACGAGTTGCAGCCACGTACAGAACTGACTGCTGTGCCGTACAGCCTGAACGCACGCTCTGTAGCAGATAGCGTGGTGACCGGATCGACGATCGCCAACAGCACAATAGTGCGCAGCCTCAATGGCCTCACCGATCATGTAATACTGGCAGCCGAAGGCGGCGCCACAGTTACCGCCGATGACAACCGCATCGTGATCAACGCTGGCAGCGGCACGGGCACAAGTGGCTGGAGTCTCACCGGCAATGCAGGACTCGATACCTCGAACTTTATCGGGACACTGGACACTACGGCATTTACGGTCCGGGTCAACAATCGGCGGGCTATTAGAATCCGAAATGGCATCGACCCGGAGTTCAACACTGGATTCCTGCCAACCATCATTGGCGGTGCACCGGGGAACGAAGTGATGGGAGGCATGCAAGCCGGCGGCTCATTCATCGGTGGCGGCGGCAGTCGCTTTGCCGGTCTGTCAAACAAGATTGAAGGCGGCTGGGGCGCCATCGTGGGCGGAAGAGCGAATTTTGCCACAGGATTCGGATTTGTTGGCGGCGGCAATGGCAATCGCGCCGATGGGATTGGCGGCAGCGCAGCAGGCGGACAGTTCAATCGGGCCAGCGGCCGCTTTGCTGCTGTGGCCGGTGGCGAGTCGAATCGCGCCGTGGGCGATCAAAGCACTATCCCGGGTGGGGAGTCTAACCGGGCTCGTGGAAACCATAGTTTTGCCGCAGGCCTGCGCGCACATGCCAACCACGCAGGCTCTTTTGTCTGGAGTGATGCAACCGCAACTGCGGCAGCGGATTCCTTCTTTTCCACTGGTGAAAATCAGTTTCTCATTCGCGCTGCCGGCGGTGTGGGCATTGGCACGACTACGCCAAATGAGCAGCTTGAGATTACCGGCAATTTTCGGCTGCCGGCAACAAGTGCGGATAGTGGCATCATATTCTCCGGCAGCGACCGTTTCATCCATAACTTCGGTACCGAAAGAAATTTTTTTGCCGGAGTGAATGCCGGAAATCTGGCTATGACCGGCTTTGATAACACCGCCATCGGCTATCGGGCTAACGATGACAATAGTTCCGGAAATTTTAACACCTCTCTGGGATCATTTGCTCTTGACGCAAACACGGAGGGCAGCAGTAATACAGCAATTGGACGGTCTGCTTTGGCGTTCAATTTAACCGGCAAGCAGAATACCGCAGTTGGCCAGTCAGCTCTTCTGAACACAAGAGCAGATAACAATACCGCTGTTGGCTATCAGGCACTCATAAATGGTAGTACCGGGAATAGTAACACCGCAATTGGCTCAGGCAGTGATGTCAGCGCAAATAATCTAAGCAATGCCACGGCTATTGGCGCAAACGCCGTGGTAGATGCCAGCAACAAAATTCGTCTGGGTGATGAGACCGTTACTCTCGTGGAAACTGCCGGAACTGTCTCGGCAGCCGGGTTTGTTGGCGACGGCTCAGGCCTGACCAATCTGCCTTCCAGTCCCTGGACCATCAGCGGAATTGATATTTACTTTGACAACGGCAACGTGGGTATTGGCACCAATAATCCAACCGCACCGCTGACGGTCAACGGCAAGATTGTGGCAAACAACGGCGCCATCATTACAGGCAGTGGCGACAGCGAGGGCATGTATGTCGGCAGCGCTGCTAACGGTATTCCGGATATTTACCTGGGTGGTAATGGCAGCTCTGATGCGGAAGATGATGGCGTCATCGCTTCTGATCCGAAATCCGATACCAGCGACTTGATGTTTATCAGCAACGACGATGTCATCTTCAAACTCGATGCCGATGCCTCCGAGGAAGCTACTGATTTTGAGGTGCGGGGTTTCAAGGACCAGAGCTTGTTTCGGGTTGACGAAAACGGTGATGCCGAGCTCGCAGGCACACTGACGGAAAAGTCCGACCGCCAGTCAAAGACGAATATTGCCGCAGCCGACGTGCAAGCGATTCTTGCCAAACTTGAAGGCTTGCCTATTGCCACGTGGGCTTATATCAATACTCCCGATGTTAAACACATTGGTCCTATGGCGCAGGATTTCCATGCCGCCTTCAAAGTCGGCAGCGACGAGACCTCCATCAGCACCGTCGACCGTGACGGCGTGGCGCTGGCCGCGATCCAGGCATTGCATCAGCTTCTGCAGGCGAAGGAACGCCGAATCGCTGATCTGGAAAGCAGGCTGAACGAAATAGAACGTAGATTAGCAAAGTGAGAAACTATCTTGTTTTGATGATTGCAACAGAAATCAGCGAGGCGGTTTCTGTCGCGCTGAGCTTGCACACCCGGAGACCGCTTCGCTCAACTCCGGCATAAGCATTACAAATTATCAGGAGGACAACAAATGTTCAAAGGTCATGCCGCCGTTCTACTCATCCTGCTATTTGCAACCATGTCGCTTGCCGGGGTACCGAAGACGATCAGCTATCAGGCCGTGCTTACGGACACCAGCGGCAATGTGGTTGCTGATGGCAATTATGATCTGACATTCACCCTTTCCACCAACCCCAACAACAGCATTCAACTCTGGCAGGAGACCCATGAAAATGTTGCGGTTGAACACGGGGTTTTCAGCGTCATCCTGGGCAGCATCGCACCACTCGATCTGCCGTTTGATGATGTTTACTATCTCGGCATCGCAATTAACGGCGGCGACCAACTTACACCACGCCTTCCGTTGACATCGGCGCCCTATAGTCTCAATGTCGCTGACAGTGCGGCGGTCAAGAGTCTCAACGGTCTCAGGGGTAATGTGGTGCTTGCAGCGGGAGAGAATACCTCTATTTCGTCGCGGGCAGACACGATCACCATTACGGCCGAAGGCGGAAGTGTGGCCGAGGAAGGTCACTGGCAAGCTGACAACGATAACATTTTCAATAAGAATGCCGGAAACGTCGGAATCGGTACGGATTCGCCGGAAGCGAAACTGGATGTCAATGGCACGGTAAAAATGGTAGGCGGTCTCGACATAGAAGGCGGCGCCAGCGACCGCGTAGCGTTGTCCGGCAGTGACACGGTCTTGTCGGTGACAACATCAGGTAACAGCTCTATAGCCATCTCGGGCAGCGCCACCG
>CAZVSL010000582.1:0-4049 GCA_964629935.1 uncultured Calditrichaceae bacterium
TAAGAAGCACCAAGCTTCGCTTGGCGCACTAACAACCAGCCTCAAGGTACTTCAACAAAGAAATGATATTCTTCGTTGAAACGCTTGACGGCAAAGATTGCAACGGCGCCGGTGTGTAAGCGGCTAATGGCTGAATTAAAATCATCCCTGTCTTCAATGCGTTGATCATCTATCTTGATGATGATGTCATTTTCAATCAAACCGGACTCTTCGGCCGGACTAAAGCGCTCGACTTTTTGAACAATCACGCCACGCGGTCCGGAATAATCCTGTGCCGTTGCTGCATCCCGCGTGAGTTCATCAATACTCAACCCCAGATTTTCGAATGTTGGTTTTTCTTCATGCCGGGTGTAGCCTGCTTCGCTCACTACTTTCTTGCCCAGCGTCACATCCAGCGTCATTTCTCTGCCATCACGCATGATATGCAGAGGAACAGTCTCGCCCGGATTGCGCCTTGCAATCAATGCCTGCACCTGGTTACTGCGATTGACTTTTATGCCATCTATTTCAAGAATGACGTCTTTGGATTGCAACCCGGCGCGGCCTGCGGGACTGTCCCGCAAGACACGGTCTATAAATACGCCCATCGGTTTCTCAAGCGACAGGGCCCGCGCTCTCTTTTCGTTGATATTTTGCATCGCGATGCCAAGATAGCCGCGCTCTACCTGCCCTTTATGAATCAGATCAAGCATTATTTTCTTGGCGAGGTTTATTGGAATGGCGAATCCAAAACCAGCGCTGTAACCGGTTTCAGTGGCGATGGCCGTATTGACGCCGACCACTTCCCCGCGAAGGTTAACCAAAGCGCCGCCACTATTGCCGGGATTGATAGCGGCATCGGTTTGCAGAAAATTCTCTACACTGTACGTATCATCCAGTATATGAATCTCTCGCTCTTTGGCGCTGATGATGCCCGCGGTAACAGTTGAACGCAGCTCTAGCGGATTGCCAACCGCCAAAACCCAGTCGCCAACACGGATGTCATCTGAATTGCCGAGTGCGGCCACAGGCAGATTATCAGCATCAATCTTGACCACAGCTACTTCAGTCAAGGGATCAAGCCCCACAATTTGAGCCTCAAATTCACGGTTATCATAGAGAACCACGCGTACTTTTTCTGCTTTCTCCACAACATGTACGTTCGTCAGAATGAAGCCGTCTTCAGAGACGATGATTCCCGAGCCCGAGCCCTGCTGCTTGAATTCATCGGGGAATCGGAATCTGAAGAAATCTCGCAGCTCCTCCTGCTCATGAAATTTCTGCAAATCAGAAGAGCTTACCAAACGTGTGGATTGGATGGTAACGACGTTTGGGACAACTTTCTCTGACACATAGACGAAGGCCTCGCTGGTATTTTGAAGCTCGAGTAGTTTTTCCGGGATCTCCTCCTGCGAGCCTAAAACAACATTAGCAGCCGAAAAGGATTGCGGTCGATGCGGTTCCGAGGAATGGAAATTGGTCGCAAGAATGAGTCCGATGATGACGCCTGCAACCAAAACCAGGAAACCGAGGTTTAATAAACGCTTGTTTGACATGTATTTGCACCAGATACGTGACTATAGATTAAATCGCCTTCTTAGCTTTTCCACAATATGATGTCCTTGGCGCGGAAATACAAGATAAAACGCAAGAAACAAAAGCATCATTCCAGGTATGATGGGCAGAAGCAAGCCCAGCATTCCGACGAGGATGAGCGCCGGAACCAGCAACTTCTTGCTCTGCTGGAATTTTCGTATTTCGTCATGAAGTCGCGCGTTTCTCATTTGATGAACTTGATCATGGTGAGGCGGTTGCCCTTTCTTGGGTCGGGCCGATAATCGAGCTGGTCCATGGACCGACGAATGATGTACAGGCCGAAACCACCGGTTTGTCTTTCGTCCATGGCGGAGACAACATCGTATTTTTCCTCCGAGAAGCCGTCGAATCCGATGCCATAGTCCTGGATGATTATCTTGAACATCTCGGTGTTATACTCGATCCAAACATCTATCCACTTGTCAGGATTGGAATGGTAAGCGTGCTCGATGACATTGAGACAGGCTTCGTAAACCGCGATTTTCGTCTTGCCAACTTCCTTAGTATCAAAGCCCGCCCTTTCCGCATAGTTGGTCACAAAATCACAAATGGCATAGAGATTACTGGTGACGCTCTTTACGCGTAAATGATTGCGCTCCCCGCGGCCTGGCGCCGGCACACCCGCTGGCGGCGGTTCTGCTGCCTTCTTTTGCGGACCGAACTTTTGCTCGCGATAGCGGTCATGCAGTTGTTCAATGAAAGGGTCGTCCACAATATCAACTTCCGGAATGGAAGCTTTCGGCTTTTGTTCCTGCTCTTCCGGATGGTCTGCAGGCGAGCCAGACTTTTTCATTTCACTATCGTTCGTCAAATCGTTTTCGGATGCCTCATCTGTTTTTGAGCTTTCTTCGTTCTCGGATTCATGCGTATGATTGGCTTTGAACTCATTTATGGCGAAAGACTCGTCGCTCTCAAGGGCAAGATAATTTCGGGGGGTAAAGGTATTGAGATGAGTCAATGTTTTCGTACCAAGATTCAGTATCTTAACATCGCCGCCTTCGCGACGAGCGCGGGAGGTGACTTCGATAAGCAAGGCAATAAGCGCGGTCGAAGGAAACCGCACATTCTCAAGATCGATGATGAACTTTCGGTCACCATTTTGGAAGCACGCTTCAAAGGTGTCCCTGAGCACATCATAGACGAAGTTGGCATCCTTAATGTTGGCTAAAGGAATACGGACAACGTCATCCAGACCTTCTACTCTTTCGTATGCAATCTTGGCCGAATCCATGACACAAATCTTAGATGCTTAAAAAACCACTACTTGAATATACCATAACAAACAAAATGATCAACTGATTTCTATTCGGCTGCTGTCGTTTTTCAAGTCCTTGCAATTTCCTCGTCCCGCAAAACACGTCTGAGTACTTTTCCGATATTACTTTTCGGCAGGGAAGACCTAAACTCAACCAATCGCGGCACTTTGTATGGCGACATCTTCTCGCGGCAGAACTTTACCACGTCGTCAGCAGTCATCGATTGACCATCTTTGCAGACGATAAATGCTTTAACCGTTTCACCGCGATATTCATCCGGAACGCCAACAACAGCGGCTTCCAGAACCTTTGGGTGCTCGTACAGCACTTCCTCAATCTCACGCGGGAATATGTTGAATCCACCAGCTATGATCATGTCTTTTTTACGATCGACAATATAGAAATACCCATCATCATCCATTTTTGCAACATCGCCTGTATATAGCCAGCCGTTCTGCAACATATCATTTGTCTTCTCTTCCATTTTCCAGTAACCTTTCATCACCTGAGGTCCGCGTACCGCCAGCTCGCCCACCTCTCCTGGTGGCAGCGGTTCGCGGGTCTCCGGATTGACAACGATGGCATCTGTAGATGGCAAGGGTACACCGATTGACCCTTCCTTGCGCTGGCCGAGAAGGGGGTTTGCATGGGTGACCGGTGAGGTTTCTGAAAGCCCATATCCCTCAACCAGCTTTCCGCCCGAAATCTTCTCGAACTGTCGAGCCACCTCAAGTGGCAAGGGTGCACCGCCGCTGACACACCCTTTGACAGACGACAGGTCATATTTTTCCACGTTTGGGAAATTATTGATTGCGACAAAGAGCGTCGGCACGCCCGGAAACAGGGTTACCTTCTCTTTCTGAATAGCACGCAACAGGCTTTTTATATCGCGCGGATTCGGCGCCAGAACCATTTTCGATTGTAGAAGTATGGCCTTGTGCAAACAAGTGGTCATGCCATAGCTGTGAAAGAACGGCAATGCGCACAGGAGCACCTCTTTTTTTTCACTGACCCTGGTATACCAGCTTTTTATCTGCAATACGTTCGATACCAGGTTGCGATGAGTCAGGATAGCGCCTTTCGATACGCCGGTGGTGCCGCCGGTATAGAGCAGAATTGCGATTTCATCCGGAACAGCGCCTGATTCCGGGATTGCAGCGCCAAAATCCTCCGTAACCAGGTCATCATAAAAATGCACGCCCGGTTGACGCTCGATGC